>NZ_JAIWPT010000015.1 GCF_021191695.1 Proluteimonas luteida | reverse complement strand
ACCACCCGATCCCATTCCGAACTCGGAAGTGAAACGTACATGCGCCGATGGTAGTGTGCATCCAGCATGCGAGAGTAGGTCATCGCCAGGGTTTTTATCCAAAACCCCCCGCCGGTTCCCGGCGGGGGGTTTTTCTTTGGTTCTTTCGTAGGTCGGCCCCACGCGGCCGACGGGGATGACGTCCGGGGGCGCACGGCGTCGGGGGCGTTGCCCCGACCTACGGGTCGGAGGGACGTTCAGGTATTCGCGTCACGCGAATAATGCTTGCGAGAGGACTCGCGGCGGAGCCCTGCGTTGCGGGACAATAGACGGACTTTCCGGGATTCCGCAGCGCGATGACCCAGCAAACCGATTCCGAGGGGCGGCTCAGGCACCTGCTGACGCTCGATGGCCTGCCGCTTCCGCAACTGCGGGCGCTGCTGGACCGGGCGCAGGCGATACGGGACGGTGACGCTTCGGACCGGGCGCTGGCCGGCATCGCGGTCTGCACGCTGTTCTTCGAACCCTCCACGCGCACGCGCCTGAGCTTCCAGCGGGCCGCGCAGCGACTCGGTGCCGACGTGCTCGGGTTCGACGCATCCACGTCGTCGACGACCAAGGGCGAGACTGCGCTCGACACGCTGAAGAACATCGAGGCGATGGGCGTGCGCGGTTTCGTCGTGCGGCATTCGGGCGATGGCGAAGTGGCCGCGCTGGCCGCGGCCGCTGGCCCGGACACGGCGCTGGTCAACGCCGGCGACGGCCGCAACGCGCATCCGACCCAGGGCCTGCTCGACATGCTGACGCTGCGACAGGCGAAGGGAGCGGATTTTTCCCGCTTGAAGGTCGTGATCGTCGGCGACGTGCGGCATTCGCGCGTGGCGCGCAGCGACCTGCATGCGCTGCGGACGCTGGGCGCAGGCGAGATCCGGGTCTGCGGACCGGCAGCGCTGCTGCCCGCCGACGGGACGCTGGGCGGCTGCGTCGTTTCGCACGATCTGGACGCAGCGATCGAGGGTGTCGACGCGGTGATGATGCTGCGCCTGCAGCGCGAGCGGATGGAGGAAGGCCTGATCGATTCGCTCGACGACTATCACCGCGATTACGGCCTCGATGCGCGCCGTTTGCGACGGGCCGCGGGCGATGCCGTGGTCCTGCATCCGGGGCCGATGAATCGCGGCGTGGAGATCGACGACGAGGTCGCCGACGGTCCGCAGTCGCTGATCCTGCAGCAGGTCGCCAACGGCGTCGCGGTGCGCATGGCGGTGCTGGAAACGCTGCTCGCCTGACGCCACCTGCCCGGTCGTCTGCCGATTCGCACGTAGTCCCGACCCGCAGCGCGGCATTGCACTGCTTGCGGATACGATTCGCGCTGGTTGCGTGACGGGTCTTGCGCTGCAGGCCGATCGCGGCGTGCAGGCGCTGCCGGATCTGGCCCGGGGACGCGACACGTGGGCCCCACGCGGCCGCGCAAGCGGGTATCGTGCCGAACTTCGTTGCCCCGGTCTTCCGCATGCAGTCTTCCGATCCCGTTGCCTCCGCGCGTCCCGTGTCTTCGTCCACCGTGCAGGCACTGAAACCGCGCCAACTGGTCATGATGGGGCTGGGCAGCGCGATCGGCGCCGGCCTGTTCCTCGGTTCCGGCGTCGGCGTGCAGGCTGCCGGGCCGGCGGTGCTGCTGTCGTACCTGGTCGCGGGCGCGCTGGTGATCGTCGTGATGCAGGCGCTGGGCGAGATGGCGGCGGCGAAGCCGGTCAGCGGTGCATTCTCCGTCTATGCCGCGGATGCGCTCGGACCGACAGCGGGTGCGACCGTGGGCTGGCTGTGGTGGCTGCAGATCGTGATCGTGATCGCCGCGGAGGCGGTCGGTGCGGCGGGACTGCTGGCGACCATCTGGCCGTCGCTCCCGGTGCCGGGACTGACGCTGGCCTTCATGGTGGTGTTCACCGCAATCAACCTGCTGGGCGTGCGCCACTTCGGCGAGTTCGAGTTCTGGTTCGCGATCCTCAAGGTGCTGGCGATCCTGGCCTTCATCGCGATCGGCGTGCTGCTGCTGTGCGGCCTGCTGCCGCAGGTCGCTTCGCCGGGGTTCGCGAACTTCCACGACAACGGCGGCTTCGCGCCGCGCGGCCTGGCGGGCATCGGTGCGGCGCTGCTGGTCGTGGTGTTCGCGTTCGGTGGCACCGAGATCGTCGCCATCGCCGCGGCGGAAACCGACGACCCGGCGCGCAGCCTCGCGCGGGCGATCCGCACGGTGGCCTGGCGCATCCTGGTGTTCTACATCGGCTCGCTGACGGTCATCGTCGCCGTGGTGCCATGGGACAGCCCGGCGCTGGCATCGCCGTTCGCTGCGGTACTGGAGGTCGCGCGCATTCCCGGCGCGGCGACCGCGATCACGCTGGTCGCGGTGGTCGCGCTGCTGTCGGCGCTCAATGCCAATCTCTATGGCGCGTCGCGGATGATCTGGTCGCTGGCGCGCCGCAATGAGGCGCCGGCGCTGCTGGGACGCAGCAACCGGCGCATGGTGCCGGTGATCGCGGTGCTGGCCAGCGTGTCGTTCGGATTCGTGGCCGCGGGCCTGGAACTGCTGTATCCACAGCGCGTGTTGCCGGTCCTGCTCAATATCGTCGGCGCGACCTGCCTGCTGGTGTGGACGATGGCGCTGGTGTCGCAACTGGTCCTGCGTCTGCGCGCGGACCGCAACGGGACGCAGCTGCCGTTCCGGATGCGCGGCTTCCCGGTGCCGACCCTGGGCGCGTTGACGATCCTGGTTGTGATCTTCGCGATGCTGGTGGCCTCGCCGGATACCCGAGTGCAGTTCCTGTCGATGGCCGCGCTGACCGCGACCATCGCCTTGCTCAGCGCGCTGGGGCGGCGCATGCGCACGCAACGCGGCTGAAGGACGTCGCCGCATGGCGGCGGCGCGCCCGGTTCAGCGACGCTGCGCGAACAGCCACGGCCACAACGCCGGCGTGGCATAGGCCGGATCCCAGCTGTTGTGGTTGGCGTCGGGAAACTCGGTGTAACGGGTATCGGCGCCTTCGCGCTGGAGGGCGGCGTACATCCTGCGCGATTGTTCGGGGGGTACGATGTCGTCGCGCGCGCCGTGGAAGATCCAGCTCGGGATCGCGCGCAGGCGGTGCGCGGCCGCGGCGAAGGGATCCGGCGCATCGCGGGTCGCCTCGACCCGCAGGCTGTCGAGGTCCGGCCGGGTGCCCGGCGGGGTGATGCCGCCGCAGACCGGCACCAGTGCGGCGAAGCGCGTGGGCTCGCGTAGGGCCAGCGACCAGGTGCCGTAGCCGCCGCGCGACATGCCGGTCAGCGTCGTGCGTGCCCGGTCGCCGTCGAACTCGGCAGTGGCGGCGTCGAGCGTGGCAAGCGCCATCGTCGCGGTGTCGCCTTCCCAGGATTCGCCTGCCGGCGATTGCGGAAACACCACCAGCGCCGGGAAGTCGGCCGCGTGCGCGCGGACATGGGGGCCGAGTCCGGCCTGCGTCTGCCGATCGCCGTCGTCGCCGCGCTCGCCCGAGCCGTGCAGGAACAGCACCACCGGCAACGGTCGGGGAATGGCGGCCGCGGGGACGAAGACCTGATAGGCGTAGACGTGCCCGGCGACGTCGATCTGCCGGCGCACGAACCTGCCGGATGCAGCGGCCGCCGTTGCCGCGCCTGTCGGCAGCGACTGGCAGGCGGCCAGGCACGCCGCGCTGCCGGCCAGTGCCAAGCCACGCAACAGTCGCCGCCGGTTCGGGGAGTGGGGTCGATGGGTCATGGGGAGATCTCCTCGCGTGTGCCCACCGTCGTCATGCGGCGAGCCACAGTGCAACGGCCAGCACGTGCAGCACGGCCATCGTCCAGAACACCATACGGTACCCGCGCTTGGCGCTCTTGTGTCGCAGCCGGCGTTGCGCCAGCCAGGCGGCGGGCCAGCCGCCAAGCAGTTCGAGCAGGTGCAGGTGCGCTTCCGGCGTGCGCCAGCGGCCGGCCTGCGCCGCGCGCTTGTCCAGCGCATAGGCGGCGAAGGTCAGCAGGTTCAGCACGAGCAGCGCCGGCAGCACCTCGATCGGCAGGCGCCCGGCGTGGATCGCGCCACCGATCAGGGCGCACCATGCGGCGAGCAGCAGCGACATCGCCATACCGCCAGAACGGGTCGCATTGCCCGATGCGGATGGCGCCGACCGGGCCCGGCCGGCCAGTGCGTGCGCCGTGGATCGCCTGGCGGCGGAGGCTGCACGCACGACAGGCGCCGCCCGCCATCGACCGTCGTCCTGACGCTGCGGCGAGAAGCGCACCAGCTCGCCGGTTTCCGGGCGGCGCCCGTCTTGGCTGTAGTCGCGGATGTGGAAGAACAGTCGCTCCGGCCCAGTACCCGCATCGAGCGGCACGATGAATCCGTAGCCGCGGTCGTCGTGCCACTCGGCGACTTTTCCCAGTTGCGACGAGGTCCGCATCGGCGTGCCCGGCTCAGAGGTTGAGGGTGAATCGAGCGCCATAGCGGTCGCAGTGGGCGGGCGAATGACGCTCCACCGCTCAGCGCAGCATGATGACCGTGGCGAGGCCGAGGAAGCTGAAGAAGCCCATGATGTCGGTCACCGCGGTGACGACGACAGTGCCGGCGACGGCCGGATCGACGTGCATGCGCTTGAGCAGCAGCGGCAGCAGTACCCCGGCCAGCGCCGCCGAGCAGAAATTGATGACCAGCGCCGCCGCGATCACCAGCGACAGCACCCAGTCGTGGAACCACAGCAGCGCGATCGTGCCGACCAGCCCGCCGATCAGCACGCCGTTGATCAGCGCGACCCGCAGCTCCTTCCACAGCAGGATGCGGGCATTGCTGGGGCCGACCTGACCGAGCGCGATGCCGCGCACCATCAGCGTCAGGACCTGCACCGCGGCATTGCCGCCGATGCCGGCGACGATCGGCATCAGCACCGCGAGGGCGACGATCTTCTCGATCGTGCCCTCGAAGCGGCCGATGACGAACGCGGCCATGAACGCGGTCAGCAGGTTGATGCCCAGCCAGACCACGCGGCCGCGGACCGCGCGCCGGATCGGCGAGAACAGGTCCTCCTCCTCGTCGAGGCCGGCGGCGCCCAGCGCCTGGTGCTCGGCCTGGTCGCGGATGATGTCGACGACGTCGTCGATGGTGATGCGGCCGAGCAGGATGTTGCCGTCGTCGACGACCGGCGCGGACACCCAGTCGTGGTCGGAGAACTGGCGCGCGACGCCTTCGGCGGATTCGTTGACGTGGATCGCGGTCAGGGTGTCGTCGATCAGCTGGTTGACCGCGGTGCCGGGGTCGCGCGTAACCAGGTCCTGCAGCGCGACCCAGCCCATCAGCTGGTGGCGGCGGTTGACCACGTACAGGTGGTCGGTGTGCTCGGGCAGCTCGCCGCGCAGGCGCAGGTAACGCAGCACGACGTCGACCGTGGTGTCGGCGCGCACCGTCACCACGTCGGGGTTCATCAGGCGGCCGGCGCTGTCCTCGGGATACGACAGCACCTGCTCCAGGCGCTCGCGGTTCTCGCGGTCCATCGCCCGCAGGACTTCGTCGATGACCGCGTCGGGCAGGTCCTCGACCAGGTCGGCGAGGTCGTCGATGTCGAGATCCTCGACCGCGGCGACGATCTCGTCGGTGTCCATGTCCGCGAGCAGGCTCTCGCGGACCTCGTCGCCGACGTGGACCAGCACCTCGCCGTCGTCCTCGGCGTCCACCAGTCCCCACACGACCATGCGCTTGTCGTGCGGCAGCGATTCGAGCAGGTTGCCGATCTCGGCCGGCGCCAGCGTGTTGACCAGCCGACGCACGGGCCCGAGACGGCCGCTGTCGAGCGCGTCGGAAAGCAGACGCAGCTGGCGCGCGGTCTTGTCGAGGCGGACGGCTTCGGCCATGGGGGAGTGATCGCGGCTAGCGGACGACGTCCGGACGCCTGCGATCGCGAACGCCTGGCCATGGATGGCCGGGCCGGACGTTCTGGAGCCAACGCAGTCGCGCCATGGACGGCAGCCTGTGGTGTGGTTCCGTCGCAACGCGAAGGTGCGACAGGTCAGGTTTGCACGCGCGCATTATCCGCGCTGTCCGTCGATCTGCCCAGCCCGGCGCGCATCGGCCTCATCGTGTGGACGGTCGTGTCAGGCGCGGGACGACGCCGGCGCAAGGGGCGGCCGGGATGTGCGACGACCCGGTTGCGGTTGGGGTCAGCCCGCCGTGCGCGCCGGCTGCGCAGCCTCCAGCCAGCGTGCGATGCCGGCACGGTCGCGCGCGCGCAGCAGGCGCGGCGCACCGGCGCGCAGCGCGCCGATGTCGAGCCCGCGGATCGCGCGACGGACCTCGAGCAGGGTGGTGGGATGCAGGCTCAGCTCCTCCAGGCCCAGCGCCATCAGCAATGGCGTCAGGCGCGCATCGCCGGCGATCTCGCCGCACACCGACACCGGGATGCCGCGTGCCCGGCCCATCCTGACCACGCTGTGCACCAGGCGCAGCAGCGCCGGGTGCAACGGCGTATGCAGGTCGCCGAGCGCATCGTTGTTGCGGTCGGCGGCCAGCAGGTATTGGACCAGGTCGTTGGTGCCGATCGACATGAAGTCGATCTCGCGGATAAAGGTGGACAGCGCGATGGCGGCGGACGGGACTTCGATCATCGCGCCCAGCGGCACGTGCTCGGCGACCTCGTGGCCGTCCGCGCGCAGCGCCGCGTGCACGCGTGCGAGCAGCCGCCTGACCGTGACGATCTCCTCGCGGCCACTGATCATCGGCACCAGCACGCGCACCGGGCCGTAGCCCGACGCGCGCACGATCGCGCGCAGCTGGGTCTCCATCAGCCCGGCATGGGCCATCGACAGCCGCACCCCGCGCAGGCCGAGCGCCGGATTGGGTTCGTGGCGCAGCGCCAGGCCGGTGCTGTCGGCCTTGTCCGCGCCGATGTCGAGCGTGCGGATGGTGACGCCGCGCCCGGTCATGCCCAGCACGGCATCGCGGTAGGCGCGGAACTGCGCTTCCTCGTCGGGCACGTCGTCGCGCTGCAGGAACAGGAACTCGCTGCGGTACAGGCCGATGCCCGCCGCGCCCAGCGCGTGCGACTCGGCGACGTCCTCGCGCGTCTCCGCGTTCGCATACAGCCTGATGTCGATGCCGTCGAGCGACTTGCTGGGTTCGCGGCGCAGGCGGTTGAGCTGGCGCCGCTCGCGTTTCTCCTCGCGCAGCCGCGCACGGTAGGCACGCAGGTCGGCGGCGTCGGGTTCGACGACGATCGCGCCGGTGGCCCCGTCGATGATCAGCACATCGCCGTCGTTGACCTGCTGGATCAGCTGCGGCGCGTTGACGATCAGCGGCAGGTGCAGGCTGCGCGCGAGGATCGCCGAATGCGACAGCGTGCTGCCGCTGGCGGTGACGATGCCGAGCACGCCCTGCGCCTGCAGCCTGCCGATCTCCGACGGCGCGACCGCGTCGGTGACCAGTATTTCGCCGGCGACCCCCTGCAGTTCCGCTTCGTGCGCGTGCAGCGCGGCATGGATCCGGCCGATCACATGGTCGATGTCCTCGATGCGGCTGCGGAAGTACGCATCGTCCATCTTCTGGAACACCGCGGCGATGCGGTCGCGCTGCAGCCGCAGCGCATAGTCCGCGCCGTAGAGCCCCTTGCCGACCAGTTCGTCGAGCCCGTGCAGCAGTTCCGGGTCCTCCAGGAGCAGGGTGTGCAGGTCGAGGAACTCGCCGACCTCGTGCGCCAGCGCGCCATGCAACTGGGTGCGCATGCCGCGGATCTCGACGCGGACCTGGTCGATCGCGGCATGCAGCCGCTGCAGTTCGGCGGCGGCCCGGTCGGCGGTGATGCGTTCCTCTGCGACCTCGAGGGCATGCGGCTCCCGGACCCGCGCACGGCCGAGCGCGTTGCCTCGCGCCGCGCCGCTTCCCTGCAGGGCCTGACGCATCAGCTCTCCTCGTCGAACCTGCGTTCGAACAGGGCGGCGACCGCGTCGGCGGCAGCGGCTTCGTCCTCGCCCTCGACCCGCAGCACGACGTGGGTGCCGTGTCCGGCGGCCAGCAGCATGACCCCCATGATGCTCTTGGCATTGACCTCGCGGCCCTTGGCGATCAGCGTCGCGTTGCAGCGGTACGCCGACAGCACCTGCACCAGCTTCGCGGTGGCGCGCGCGTGCAGGCCGAGCTTGTTGGCAACGAGCAGTTCACGTTCAATCATCTAGCCAATCCTTGGGGGCAGCGTAGGGGGAGCATGGTCGGCAGGACCTGCCGGTCGTGGTTTCCGCTCAGGCGTCGTCGAGCAGCACGCCGTTGCGGGCGCCGGCCGCGGCGGTGGCCGGCAGGTCCGCGAGGGTGAGTTCAGGATAATTCATTACCCGCAGCAGCATCGGCAGGCTCAAGGCCGACACGCGTCGGGCCGGCGTGCCGAGCCGGGCCAGTTCCGCGGCCACGTTGCTGGGGCTGGCGCCATAAAGGTCGGTCAGGATCAGCACGCCGTCGCCGGAGTCGACCCGCCGCATCTTCGCACTGGCCTGTGGCAGCACGGTGTCGGGATCGGCATCGAACGGCACCTCGAACACCTCGGTGCGCAGCGGCAACTGCGTCAGCAGGCGCGTAGCGGCGTCGCGCATCGCCGATCCGATTCCTTCGTGGGTGAGCAGCAGGATGCCAACGGCCATGCATGGACGTTAGCAGAGCAGGGGGGATTGCCGGAAGCTTGACAGCGCGCGCAACGGCGTCCGCACCCGGGACGCGGCGTTGCGCCGCGCGGATCATCGGGGTGGCCGGCCGGCCACTCTGCTCAACCCAGCTCCCGGTGGTAGGTGGCGACGTCGCGCCAGCCGTTCTCGCGCGCATGCCGTGCCATCACCTCGGCCAGGTACACCGAGCGGTGGCGGCCGCCGCTGCAGCCGAAAGCGACGGTGACGTAGCTGCGCGTGCCGCTGCGCAGGCGCGGCAGCCAGTTGTCGAGGAACTGGCCGACCTGGGCGACGTACTGGCCCACGTCCTCCTGGGCCTCGAAGTAGGTGCGCACATCGGCATCGCGACCCGACAGCGGCCGCAGCCGCGGGTCCCAGTGCGGATTGGGCAGGGCGCGGGCATCGAAGACGAAGTCGGCATCGGCCGGGACGCCGCCACGGTAGGCGAAGGATTCGAACAGCAGCGAGACCGATTCGTCCAGGCCCAGTTCCAGCTCGGTGAGCATGCGCCGGCGCAACTGGTGGACATTGAGGTCGCTGGTGTCGACGACCATGTCGGCCAGGGCCCGCAGCGGGCGCAGCAGCTGCCGCTCCAGCGCGATCGCGTCGGCGAGCGACAGGCCGAAGCGGCTCAGCGGATGGCGGCGGCGGGTGTCGGCGAAGCGGCGCAGCAGTACCTCGTCGCCGCTCTCGAAGAACACCAGCCGCGGATCGAGACCGAGGCTGCCGACCTGCGCCAGCCATTCCGGCACATCGGACAGGTCGTTATGGCGGTTGCGGACGTCGATGCCGACCGCCAGCCGGCGCGGTGGATCGTCGGCGCGGGTGACGCTGCGGACGAACTCGGGCAGCAGTTCGGCTGGCAGGTTGTCGACGCAGTAGAAATCGAGGTCCTCGAAGGTGCGCAGGGCGACCGACTTGCCGCTGCCCGACAGGCCGCTGACGACGTACAGCGACGGCGGCGGCACGGACGGTGGCGGCACCGCATCGCTCATGGCAGGCCCTGCTCGAGGAACTGCGAATGCCGGGCGAGGAACGCCACCGCCGGGTCCAGACCCTTGGCGCGCAGGATGTGGGTGCGTGCGGCGGCCTCGGCGAGCACCGCGAGGTTGCGGCCGGGCATGACCGGCAGCGTGATCAGCGGCACGTCGAGGTCGAGGACCCGGCGCACGCCGAGATCGCCGGTCAGGCGGATCATGCCGTCGCCGTCGGCCGGCATTTCGGCGTTGGGCCGGCTCAGGTGGATGATCAGGCGCAGGTACTTGTTCCGCTTGACCGCGGTGTCGCCGAACATCTCGCGGATGTTCAGCACGCCCAGCCCGCGCAGTTCCAGCAGGTCCTGCAGCAGTTCCGGGCAGGTGCCGTCGAGCACGTCGGGGGCGATCTGGGTGAATTCCGGGGCGTCGTCGGCGACCAGCCGGTGCCCGCGCGTGACCAGTTCCAGCGCCAGCTCGCTCTTGCCCGAGCCCGACTCGCCGGTGATCAGCACGCCGATCGAGTAGACCTCCATGAACACGCCGTGCAGGGTGATCCGCGGCGCGAGCACGCGCGCCAGGTGGTACTGCAGCAGGTTCAGCAGTTCGTGGCCGCGGTTGGGCGAACTCCACAACGGGGTGCGCGACTCCTCGGCCGCCTCGCGCAGGTCCTCGGGGCAGGGCTGGTCCTTGCTGATGACCAGTGCCAGCGGCCCGTACTGCATGACCCGCTCGATGGTTTCCCAGCGCAGCCGCGAGTCGAGGCTGTCGAGCCAGTTGAGCTCCTCGGTACCGAGGATCTGGACCTTGTTCGGGTAGATGATGTTGAGGTAGCCGGCCAGCGACGGGCGCCGGGCGAGGGTTTCCACCGCCTCGAGCGTGCGCTGGCTGCCCTGCTGGCCGGCGAGCCAGCGCAGCGCCAGCCGCTCGTGCAACTGGTTGAACAGCGTCTGCGCATCGATGGTCGCGTTCACTGGACGGCCCCGGCGTGGCGGCCGTGCTCGAGCATCAACGCGCGCAGCCGCGGCAGGTCGGGCGCCTCGCGCAGCGCCTCGCGGAACTCCGCGTCGGAGAACTGTTCGACGAGGCCGGCGAGGTACTGCAGGTGCTGTTCGACCAGGTGGTCGGGCGTGCACATCGCGCAGACCAGATCGACCGGGACGCCATCGACGGCGCCGAAATCGATCGGATGCGAGAGCCGAAGGAACGCGGCCCGGGGTTCACGGAAGGCCGCACTGCGGGCATGCGGGATGGCGATGCCGCGGCCGATGCCGGTGCTGCCCAGCTGCTCGCGTTCGCGCAGCGCCCGGGCCAGCGATGGCGTGGTGGTCGGGGAGTTGCCGGCAAGCAGCCGGGCGGCGGCGTCGAGCACCACATCCCGCGAACCGGGCGCAACGAGCATGACGATACGGTCGGCCGAAAGCAGATCGGAAAATGGCATGCCGCGTTGGCCCGGGGACTTTCGTGGGAGCAGCAGCCTAGCCGAAAGCGCCTTCGCGTGCAGGGCTTTCCCCGCGCCGGTAGTCGTCGACGATCTTCTTGCGGTGCTTGACGATCAGCCGGTCGAGCTTGTCGGCGAGCAGGTCGATCGCCGCGTACATGTCGGCGGCGATGGCGTTGGCGTGCAGGGTCTTGCCGGCCATGGAGAAGGTCGCTTCGGCCTTGTGGTTGGGCTTTTCGACGCTGAGCTGGGTGCGCAGCCCCAGCGGTTTGTCGGAGTGGCGGCCGAGACGCTTGAGCTTGGTTTCCACGTAATCGCGCAGTGCGGGCGTCACCTCGATCTGGTGGCCATGGGTTTCGACGTGCATCGGCAACCTCCTTCTACGATTTGGGAAGGATCGCCGGCGGAATCTCCGGCGGTCCCGGACAGAGTAGCGCAGCCGGGGCAAGGTGCAACCGGCACCCCGCCGGCACTGTCTGGGACCGCGCCGGGCGGCAGGAGTTCAGGCGATGCGCACCCGTTCGTGCGAGGACGGAATGTGAATGGCCTCGCGGTACTTGGCCACGGTGCGGCGCGCCACGGGCACGCCGGAGGCCTTGAGCAGGTCCGCGAGGCGGGCATCGGACAGCGGCTTGCGCGGGTCCTCGGCGTCGACGAGGCTGCGGATCATCTGCTGGATCGCGGTGCTCGAGGCCTCGCCGCCGCCCTCGGTGCCGATGCCCGAGTCGAAGAAGGCCTTCAGCGGCAGGGTACCGCGCGGGGTGTGGACGTACTTGCGCGCGACCGCGCGCGAGACCGTGGATTCGTGCATGCCGATCTCCTCGGCCACTTCCCGCAGCGTCAACGGGCGCAGGGCACGGGCGCCGAACTCGAGAAAGCCCGACTGCTGGCGGGCCAGGCAGCGGACGACCTTGAGCAGGGTCTCGCCGCGCGCCTCGAGGTTCTTCAGCAGCCAGCGGGCCTCCTGCAGGCGCCCGCGCAGGTAGCCGGCGTCGCTGGCGCCGACGTGCTGGATCATCTGTTCGTAGCCGCGGTGGATCGTCAGCTTCGGAAACGGGTTGTTGGCCAGGGCGACGCGCCAAACGCCGTTGTGCCGGCTGATCACGCAGTCGGGAGTGACGTAGTTGTCGTGCGGCACGTCGCCGATCTGGGCGCCGGGCTTGGGATCGAGCCCGCGCAGCAGCTGCAGGGCGGTATCCGCTTCCTGGCAGGTGCTGCCGAGCGCTTCGGCCAGGCCCGCGGCGCCCAGGCGAGGGAGGCGTTCGATATGGTCCTGCGCGGCGCGCAGCGCCAGCGCCTTGCCGGGTGTGCCGTCGGGCAGCAGCCGCAGTTGCAGCTGCAGGCATTCGCCCAGGTCGCGGGCGCCGATGCCGGGCGGGTCGAAGCACTGGATGCGGCACAGTACCGCGGCGACCTCGTCGGTGCTGCAGCGCAGGTCGGGCAGCAGCGCCGCGGCGATGTCCTCGAGCGATTCGCGCAGGTAGCCGTCGTCGTCGATCGCGTCGACCAGCGTCGCGCCGATGCTGCGGTCGCGCGGCGACATCCGGCTCAGGTGCAGTTGCCAGGCCAGGTGGTCCTGCAGGTTCTCGGACTGGACGATGCGGTCGGCCGGATCGCCATCGCCCTCGTGGTCCCCACCGCCACCGCCGCCGGCATTGCGGTCGTACCAGCTGTCGTCGGCGGGATCCCAGTCGCGTGCATCCAGGGTCTCCGCCGCCGCGTCCTGCCCCGGCGGGTCGCGCCCCTCGTCGCCGCGGACCTCGGTGCCGCCGGGCTCGGTCGCCAGCGTGGTGGTGATCGGCGCGGGCTCTTCCCAGTCCAGCAGCGGGTTGCTTTCGACCGCCGTGGCGATTTCCGCCTCGAGTTCGACCGACGAGAGCTGCAACAGGTGCAGGGCCTGACGCAATTGCGGCGTCAGGACGAGATGCTGGCCCAGCGATGTCTGCAGACGTGGCTTCATGGTCCCCGGAGATTCCTGCCCGAGTGAAAGCGCCAGTTACAGACGGAAGGATTCCCCCAGATACACCCGGCGCACGTCGGGATTTGCCAGCAGCGCGTCCGGAGCCCCCTGCGCGAGCACGCCGCCGTCGCTGAGGATATACGCGCGGTCGCAAATACCCAAGGTTTCACGCACGTTGTGGTCGGTGATCAGCACGCCGATGCCGCGTTCCTTGAGGTGGGTGACGATGCGCTGGATCTCGCCGACGGAGATCGGGTCGACGCCGGCGAACGGCTCGTCGAGCAGCATCATCCGCGGGTTGGCGGCCAGGGCGCGGGCGATCTCGACCCGGCGCCGCTCGCCGCCCGACAGGCTGGCGCCGGTCTGGTCGGCGACGTGGGTGATCTGCAGTTCGTCGAGCAGATTGGCCAGCTCGGTCTGGCGCGCGGGCTTGTCGAGGTCCTCGCGCAGCTCCAGCACCAGCATGATGTTGTCGGCGACGCTGAGCTTGCGGAACACCGACGGCTCCTGCGGCAGGTAGCCGACGCCGCGCTTGGCCCGGGTGTACATCGGCTCGGCGGTGATGTCGTGGCCGTCGAGCACGATGCGGCCGGCATCGGCCGGCACCAGGCCGACGATCATGTAGAAGCACGTGGTCTTGCCGGCGCCGTTGGGGCCCAGCAGGCCGACGACCTCGCCCGAGTCGAGCGTCAGGCCGAAGTCCTTGACGACCTCGCGCTGCTTGTAGCGCTTGCGCAGACCCTCGGCGACCAGCATCAGTTGCCGCCCTGGGTGGCGTTGTCCTGCGCCGGCTGGCGGTTGCGCGGCTCGAACTGCATGCGCACGCGGCCCTGGCCTTCGCCACCGCCCTGCACCTGTCCGGTCGACATGTTGTAGACGATGCGCTGGCCTTCGATTCGACCCTTGCCCGGCTGGTTGACGACCGCGTTGCCGGTCAGCACCACGGTGTCGGTGGGCAGGTTGTAGTCGGCCTGCGCGGCGGTCGCATCGACCCAGCCGCCGTCGTCCATCTGCTGCTTCAGCCGGACCGGCGAGCCGGTCAGGATGGTGCGCTGGATCTCGCCGTTGCTGCGGCGCACGTCGACGCGCGCGGCGTGGATCTCCAGCGTGCCCTGCCGGATCTCGACGTTGCCGGTGAAGATGCACGGCGCCCGCTCATTGGTGGAGCAATCGCTGGCGTCCGCATCGACACCCAGCGTCTGGTTGCGGTCCGACGTTTTCGCCGCCACGCCCATCGGCAGGGCGAATGCGGCGAGCAGCAGCAGGCTAGCGGGAAGTCGGGTCATTGCGGAATTTCACCTGGGAGAGGAGCTCGATCCGTCCGGTATCGAGGTCGGCGCGCATGCCGATGCCCTGCATTGTAGAACCCTGCTGGGCGACGTTCACCAGCACGTCGGACGTGGCCTGGCTGCGGTTGGGGAACACGTTCAGCTGCTCGGTTTCCATCCGCGACGGACGTCCGGCCTCCGGCGGGCTGTCGGCGGTGACATTGCCGCGCAGCCGCACTTCCTCGTTGTCGTCGGACACCCAGCCGGTCGCCGAGCGGATTTCCCAGCGCTGGCCTGCCTTGTCGGGGACGTGGAACAGGGGTTCGGTCAGCTCGAGGGTGCGTGCGCCGGGGGTCTGCTGCAGCTCGGGCGCCTGCAGCGCGAATGCCTCCTTGCCCTCGCTGTTGAGCGCGACCAGGTCGAAATCGCGCAACAGGTAGTCGGTGCGCGTCTCGACGGGCGCGGCGGTACCGGTGGTGTCGCTCTGGCGCCAGGCCGACCAGCCGGATACCAGCGCACCGGCGAGCAGCAGCAGGGTCAGGACGCCGCGCCAGCTCACGACACCCGTCCGTCGGCGTGGATGCGGTCGAGCCGGCCCTGCGCCTGCAGGATCAGGTCGCAGAATTCGCGCGCCGCGCCGCGCCCACCGGCCGCGCGCGCGCGCCAGTGGATCGCCGCGTCGACGCAGCCCTGCGCGTCGGCCGGCGCGGCGGCGAGGCCGACCGCGCGCAGCGCGACCAGGTCGGGCATGTCGTCACCCATGAAGGCGACCTCGTCCAGCGCGATCTCCTGGGTCGCGCACAGCGCGCGCACCCGCTCGAGCTTGTCGCCGACATCCACGTGCGCCTGCACGCCCAGTTCCGCGGCGCGGCGCTCGACGATGCCGCCCTTGCGCGCGGTGATCAGCGCGACCGCGATGCCGGACTTGCGCAGCAGCACCAGGCCCTGGCCGTCGTGGACATGGAAGGCCTTGGTCTCGCGTCCCTCGCTGTCGAAGTACAGGCGGCCGTCGGTCAGGGTGCCGTCGACATCGAAGCACGCCAGGCGCACGCGCGCGGCGCGGGCGAGGACGTCGTCGGGAATGGAGGCAGCGGTGGACATCGGGCGGGTCTGGGCTCGTCTGCGGGGTGAAGGATGGGACAGGGCGGCGGGGCTGCTGGATCGGCGAAGCGGCCGGAAGCGTCCGCGCGCCCGGCATGACCGGTTACACCACGCGTGCGCGCAACAGGTCCTGAATATTGAGCGCGCCGACGACATGGCGCGCGTCGTCGAGCACCGGCAGCATGGTGATCTTGCGCGTTTCCATCAGCCGCGCCGCCTCGACCGCCAGCGCGTCGGCGTGGATCGCGAACGGCTCGCGCGTCATCACGTCGGCGATCCGCGCGCTGCGCACGTCGATCGCCGGATCGGTCAGCGTGCGGCGCAGGTCGCCGTCGGTGTACAGGCCCAGCAGCCGGCGCTCGCCGTCCACGACCACGGTCATGCCCAGCCGCTTGCGGCTCATCTCCATCAGTGCATCGGCCAGCGAGGCGTCGGCGCCGACCGCCGGAATCTCGTCGCCGCCGTGCATGACGTCGCGGATGTGCAGCAGCAGGCGTCGGCCGAGCGCGCCGGCCGGATGCGAACGCGCGAAGTCGTCGGCGGTGAAGCCGCGCGCGTCGAGCAGCGCGACCGCCAGCGCATCGCCCATTGCCAGCGAGGCGGTGGTGCTGGAGGTCGGCGCCAGCGCCAGCGGGCAGGCTTCGGCCGGGACGCTGACGTCCAGATGCACGTCGGCGGCCGCCGCCAGCGTCGAGCCGGGCCGACCGGTCATCGCGATGACCGGATTGCCCTGACGCTTGAGCACCGGCAGCAGCATCAGGATCTCGTCCGATTCGCCCGAGTACGACAGTGCCAGCACCACGTCGGCGTCGGTGATCATGCCCAGATCGCCATGGCCGGCCTCGCCGGGATGGACGAAGAACGCCGGGGTACCGGTCGATGCCAGCGTCGCGGCGATCTTGCGCGCGACGTGGCCGGACTTGCCCATCCCGGTGCAGACCACGCGGCCGCGGCATTCGAGCATCCGCGCGCAGGCCGCGCTGAAGGCGCCATCCAGTCGCGCGGCCACCGCCCGCAGGCCCTCGACCTCCACGTCGAACACGCGGCGGCCACTGGCGGCGAACGCCATCGGGGCGGGGTGGGAAGCGCTGTCGACCATATCCGGGAGCGGCCTTTTCCGTTAGGCTAAGCGATTCATTTTATGCGCTTCCCGGCGTGAATGCCCGGTACCCGGCGACGGCGACGATGACGGCTCATCCGCGCTTCAGCAGCGCGCCGACGACAGCACCGGCCCGGCAGCGCGAAGCGCCGACAAAGGACCGAATTCTTGGATACCCAGACCATCCACATGCTGATCCAGCAGGGCCTGCCCGATGCCGTCATCCAGGTGCAGGGCGACGACGGCGTGCATTTTGAGGCGTTGATCGTCTCGCCCGCGTTCGCCGGCAAGTTGCCGCTGGCCCGGCACCGCATGGTCTACGCCACGCTCGGCGAGCGCATGGGCGGCGAGATCCACGCGCTGGCGCTGCGCACGCTCACCCCCGAAGAGCATGCCCGGCAGCAGGCCACGCAACAGCAGGCGCGCTGATGGACAAGATCGTGGTCGCCGGCGGTCCGGCCCTGCACGGCGAGGTGCGGATTTCCGGTGCGAAGAATGCGGTACTGCCGATCCTGTGCGCCACGTTGCTGGCGGACGGTCCGGTCGAGGTCGCCAATGTCCCGCACCTGCACGACGTGCTGACGACGACCAAGCTGCTGGCAGGTCTCGGTGCCGGCGTCGGGCACGACGTCGACGGCAGCCGCGTGACCGTCGATCCGCGCACCGTGTCCAGTCAGGTCGCGCCGTACGAGCTGGTGCGCACGATGCGCGCATCGGTGCTGGTGCTGGGTCCGTTGCTGGCGAAGTTCGGTGCGGCCGAAGTCTCGCTGCCGGGCGGTTGCGCGATCGGCTCGCGGCCGGTGGACCTGCACATCAAGGCACTGGAGGCGCTGGGCGCGGAGATCACCGTCGAACACGGTTTCATCCGGGCCCGGGCCGGGCGCCTGCGCGGCGGCCATGTGGTGTTCGACATCGTCAGTGTCGGCGCGACCGAGAACGTGCTGATGGCCGCGACCCTGGCCGACGGCGTGACGGTCATCGACAACGCCGCGCGCGAGCCGGAGATCGTCGATCTCGCCGAATGCCTGGTCGCGATGGGTGCGGACATCCGCGGCGCGGGGACCTCGCGCATCGAGGTGCACGGGGTCGAGCGTCTTGGCGGGGCGACCCACGCGGTCGTCGCCGACCGCATCGAGGCAGGCACCTTCCTGGTCGCGGCGGCGATGACCGGCGGCCGGGTCACCGCGACCCATGCCCGTCCCGACACCATGGGCGCGGTGCTCGACAAGCTGCGCGACGCCGGCGCGGACGTCGCCATCGACGGCGACCGCATCACCGTCGACATGCAGGCGCGGCGGCCGCGCGCGGTCGACATCACCACGCTGCCGCACCCGGGCTTCCCGACCGACATGCAGGCGCAGTTCATGGCGCTGAACTGCATCTCCGACGGTGTGGGCACGATCGACGAGACGATCTTCGAGAACCGCTTCATGCACGTCAACGAGCTGATGCGGCTGGGTGCGGAGATCCAGATCGAGGGACCACGCGCGACCGTGTCCGGCGTCGCCCGGCTCAGCGGCGCGCCGGTGATGGCGACCGACCTGCGGGCGTCGGCATCGCTGATCCTCGCCGGCCTGGTCGCCGACGGCGAGACCACGATCGACCGCATCTACCATCTCGATCGCGGCTACGAGCACATCGAGCGCAAGCTGTCGGCGCTGGGTGCGCGCATCCAGCGGGTGAAGTGAGGGCCTGGCGATGCGCAGGAAGCTTTCCAGTCGCCGGCTCGCCCTGTTCGCCACGGTCGCGCTGCTGCTGTGCGGCGTCGCGTGGATGCACCACGCGGGCGTGGCCGGCGTCAGCGGCATGCCGTTCGAGGACATGGACTGGAACGAGGACGGCGAGGTCACGCGTGGCGAGGTTCTGCAGGCCTTCCACGCGGTCGTCGTGACCCGGTCGGCGAGCGGGTCGCGCGAATGCACCGAGTACCGCTGGCGGCGCGATGCCAGCGTGATCCGGGTCGACTGCAGGACGGTCCTCGCGCCCGACCAGGACTGACGGCCGGCGGCGGATCTTGCGTAGGTCGGCCCCACGCGGCCGACGTGCGCGGTGTCCGGATTCGCGAGCTGCCATCGAGCCCGGCTGTCCGGTCCGGCCGGAAGCCCGGCGTCGGGGGCGTTGCCCCGACCTGCGCTCGAGGAATCCCGGGGGAGAACCGAAAAAAGCCCCCGCAATGCGGGGGGCTGGCATGTGCGCGGCCGGGCAGCCCCGGTCAGCGGAACGACTGCAGCCGCAGGTCGATGTGGTCCTTGCCGTCGCGGCGCTGCAGCAGGCGTGCCGGGACCGGCAGGTCGTCGACGATCCACGCGATGATCTGGCGGCGGCCGTCGGTGCGGACCACCTTGGTCGCCTGCTTCGTCTCGCCACCCACGGTGACCTGTTCGGTGCCCTCGCGCTCGAACACCTGGCGCTTGCTGCGGCCGTCCTCGACCAGGCGGTAGCGCAGCGGCGACTTGCCGGCCTGGACATCGCGCACCAGCACGAGGTTCATCAGCATGCCGTCGAGGTCGCCCGGCTGCAGCGCCACCGGACCGCCCTGGCCGTCGCGCACGTCGCCGGTCCAGCGTGCCTCGCCGGTGTCCCAGTTGTAGACGCCATCGACGCTGCGTCGACGCACCAGCATCGCGGCAATGCCGGACTCGCCGCGCTGGGAGTCGACGCTCGACAGCGGCCGCCACTGGTCGCCGCGCGTCTCGAAGATCGTGTTCTGCTCCAGCCGGGCACCGGCGCCCGCAAGGTTCAGCGAGTACTTCCAGCGGTTGTCGCCCTCAGGCGCCAGCTGCATCGTCGCGTCGGCGCGCATGCCCATGTAGTTGGCCTGGTACTGCGCGGTGAACGGCTCGACCGCCAGTGCCGGCGCGGCGGTGAAGGCGAGCAGCGCCGCCGCGGCGAGCCCGAACAGGCCACGAGGTGCCGAAGTGGGGGAGATCGTCATTGCGGTTGTGCTCCTTGGTATTGGACCAGACGCAGGTCGACGGCGTCCTCGCCATTGTCGCGCTGCAGGATCCGGATGGGCGTGGGCACCCCGTCGGCCACCCAGATGATGGTGTCGTCGTTGCCGCCATTGGTGCGCTCGACCCGCAGCGCGGAATAACTGAGTTCGCCGACGGTGATGGTTTCGGTTTCGTCGGAGACGCGATAGGCGTGGTCGCGGACGCGACCGCCGTCGACGAAGCGGTAGTGCAGTTCGCGCCCCGGCTGGGCGTCGCGCATGACCGCCAGGTTGATCAGCAGCGCACTCATGTCGCCCGGCTGCAGCGCGACCGGCTGCTTGCGGCGGTCGCTGAGGTTGCCGGTCCACTGCGCGCTGTTGCGGTGCCAGTCGTAGACGCCGGCGACCTTGCGGTTGAAGAACACCGCGGCCTTGCGCGTGGTGCTCTGGTGCAACGGCCGGAACACGCTTTCGTCGGCATTGGTGTCGAAGACGGTGCTCTGCTCGATGTTGAGCCCGACGATGCCGGCAAAGCCGCGGCTGCCGCGGATGCCGAGATCGATCTCCCACTCGTGCGCGCCCTGCCGCGCCAGCCGCATCGTCGCCTCGCCCGCGTGCTTGCCTTCGTACCAGGCGTCGTAGGACGCGACGAACGGCGCCAGATGTTCGGCGCGCCCGACCGCCGGCCATGCGGTGAGCAGGCCGGTCAGCAGCGGGATCGCGAGGAACAGGGAGATGCGCATCGGCACATCATGCAAAGCGGTTGTTGGCTCCGAGCTGAAGCGGCAGCGCGCCGGCCTGTCCGTCGATGTGAAGGCCTTCTTCATCCAGCCGCACGCGGCCGGCGGCCAGCGCGCGCAGGGTTTCCAGCAGCAGCGGGTGTTCGCGGGCCAGCACCCGTGCGGCCAGCGTATCGGCGGTGTCGCCGGGCAGCACCGGTACCTTCGCCTGGGCGATCACGGGGCCGCCGTCGAGGTCGGCGGTGACGAAGTGCACGCTGGCGCCGTGTTCGGCGACGCCGGCATCGAGCGCCTGCTGGTGGGTGTGCAGGCCCTTGAATGCGGGCAGCAGCGACGGATGGATGTTGATCATGCGCCCGGGCCGGGCATCGACCTCGGGCGCGCCGATCAGGCGCATGTAGCCGGCGCAGACGATGAGGTCCGGGACGCAGGCGTCGACCGCGGCGAACAGCGCGGCATCGTGGGCGGCGCGGTCGGCATGGTCGCGCGGACGCACCGCATGCGCGGGAATGCCGGCATCGCGTGCGCGCTGCAGGGCGAAGGCGTCGCGGCGGTCGGAATAGACACCGGCCAGCGTTGCGTCGAGCGTACCCGCGGCGATCGCGTCGATGATCGCCTGCAGGTTGCTGCCGCGGCCGGAGGCGAGCACCGCGATGCGCAGGGTCATGCCGGGCGGGCCCCGAACGATGCCTTGACCGATGGCCGCAGCAGCACGACGAGGGTGAACACGCCCAGCACCGTGCCCAACGGCATCAGGGCGCAGGACACGCCGGCGACGACGGTGCAGAACAGATGGTGCCGGCGCGTGGCCAGGCAGCGGCCGGCGTACAGCAGCAGGCCGGCCAGGACCAGGCCGCAGCCGATGAACAGCGCCGCGACGCCGACGAACAGGGCGCCGACGAAACGCGACTCGGCATCGTCCGGCGCGAGATGGCCGCCGAGCAGGGCGATGCCGATCACCAGGTGGATCACCGGAAACAGCGCGAGCAGCGCGGTCAGGCCGCCCAGGATGTAGTGGAAGATCGACAGCAGCCGCAGCTGGTCGGCATCGGCCGATGCCGACATGTCAGCCGATGCGGACACGGTCGCCCCGGCCGGCCGCGTCGACCACGCTGCCGATCCGCCAGTGGGCGAGCCCGAGGCGGTCGAGCTCGGCGGCGATGCGGCCGGTGCTGCCCGCCGGCACCACCAGCACGAAGCCGATGCCGCAGTTGAACGTGCGCCACATCTCGGTGTCCGCGACCGCGCCTTCGCGCTGCAGCCAGTCGAACACCGCCGGCCGCGTCCAGCTGCCGGCATCGATGTCCACGCCGAGGCCCTCGGGGACGACCCGGATGATGTTCTCGGTCAGGCCGCCGCCGGTGACGTGGGCCATTGCCGCGATCTGCGAGCCATGCGCGCCGCGCAGCAGTTCCAGCACCGGCTTGACGTACAGCGTGGTCGGCGCCATCAGCGTATCGACCAGCGAGGTGCCGCCGAGGTCGAGGTCGCCGGGCCGTCCGGCGCGGTCGAAGATCCGCCGGATCAACGAATAGCCGTTGGAGTGCGGGCCCGACGAGGCGATGCCGATCAGCACGTCGCCGGCGCGCACCTGGCTGCCGTCGAGCAACTGCGACTTCTCGACCGCGCCGACGGTGAAGCCGGCCAGGTCGTATTCGCCCGGCGGATACATGTCGGGCATCTCCGCAGTCTCGCCGCCGATCAGCGCGCAGCCGGCCAGCTCGCAGCCGTGCGCGATGCCGCCGATGACCGCGGCGGTGGTGTCGATGTCGAGCTTGCCGGTGGCGAAGTAGTCGAGGAAGAACAGCGGTTCGGCGCCCTGCACCAGCACGTCGTTGACGCACATCGCGACCAGGTCGATGCCGATGGTGTCGTGGCGGCCCAGCTGCTGGGCGAGTTTCAGCTTGGTGCCGACGCCGTCGGTGCCCGACACCAGCACCGGCTCGCGGTACTTGTTGGACAGGTCGAACAGCGCGCCGAACCCGCCGAGTCCGCCCATGACCTCGGGCCGGAAGCTGCGCCGGACCAGCGGCTTGATGCGCTCGACGAGTTCGTTGCCCGCGTCGATATCGACGCCGGCATCGCGGTAGGTCAGGGGAGTGGGGGCGGTCACGGCGGGCCGTTGCAGGCGGGAAGGGCCGCGATTTTAGCAGTCGCGGCGGCGGCCGTCGCGCAGGCCGACGCGTGGCCGGTGCTGCGTCGACGAACCGGGAACGCGGTTTATGGCACCATTTCGCGCTGATCCCGCCCCACCAGGACTCACTGGATGCACTGCCCGACGCGTTTGATGGGAATGATGGCCTGGCTGCTGGCCGGACTGCTGCTGGCCGGCACCGCCGCCGCGCAGCGCGTCGAGGGCGACACCGCCAGCGGCGCCGGGCTGTATGCCGCCGAGATCACGGTGCGCAGCCAGGGCGAAAGCGAGCGCGAGGCGGCGTTCCCGCGGGCGCTGGCGCAGGTGTTCGGCAAGCTGACGGGCGACCGCGGCATTGCCAGCCGCCCGGGCGTGTCGCAGGAGCTGCGGCGCGCCGCGCAGTACGTCGAGGGGTACGACTACCGCCAGGACCAGGGGGTCTCGTCGCGCGGGTCGCCGACCTACACCACGACGCTGGTCGTGCGTTTCAGGCCCGGGGACATCGATGCGGTGGCCGCCGCGCTGGGGTTGCCGATCTGGCCGGACCCGCGCCCCAAGCCGGTGATGTGGCTGGCGATCGACGACGGCAACGGGCCGCGCCTGGTCGGCCTGCAGCACAGCAACGTCGCCCGGCCGGTGCTGCAGCGGGCGATCGAGCGCGGCTACCGGCTCGGTCTGCCGACGGGCAATGCCGCCGAGCAGGCCGCCGTCGGCGCGATCTGGCGCGGCGACACGGCGGCGATCGCGCGCATCTCCGCGCGCTACAGCCCGCCGATGCAGCTGATCGGCAAGCTCTACCGCGAAGGCGGCGGCTGGAAGGTCGACTGGATCTTCGTCGATGGCGGGCGCGTGCTGTCGCGCTGGAGCGAGACTGGCGACGACGCCCGCCGTACCCTGGCCGGCGGCGCGGACGGTGCCGCCGACGCGCTGACCCGCCGCTATGCCAAGGCGCCGGAAGGCGGGGCGCCGTCGACCCAGGCGATCCTGTTCACCGGCATCAACGGCAGCCAGGACTACATCCGCCTGTCGGCGCAGCTGCAGCGCATGTCGGTGGTGCGGGCGATCCGTCCGCTGCGGGCGACGCCGCTGGGGCTCGAGATCGAGCTGGACCTGTTGACCGGTCTGCCGGGCTTCCGGCGGATGGCCGATGGCGCGGTGCTGGTCGAGGCCGACGGCAATCTCGAGGGCGTCACGCCCGTCTTCCATCTGCGCTGACCCGCGCTGCCCCCGGACCGGATTCCGCCATGACGCTCCACACCGACGAGACCGCCAGCGCGGACATCGCGCGCTTCCTCAAGCGCCTGCAGTGGGGGCTGGTGGCCGTCGCGCTGGGCTGGGTGGTGTGGCGGCTGGGCCCGGTGCTGACGCCGTTCGTGCTGGCGCTGCTGCTGGGCTGGCTGGGCGATCCGCTGGTCGACCGGCTGGAGCGGCGCGGCCGCTCGCGGACCGTCGCGGTGACGCTGGTGTTTCTGCTGATGAGCCTGGTCGTGGCGCTGGCGTTGATCCTGCTGGTGCCGATGATCGAGCGCCAGATCGTCACCCTGATCGACAGCCTGCCGGCCTACCGCGACTGGATCATCGGCACCGCGCTGCCGTGGATCGAGCAGCGTACCGGCTACGAGCTGGTCGCATGGCTCGATTCCGAACGCCTGATCCAGTGGGTCCGCGAGCACTGGCAGCAGGCCGGCGGCGTCGCCGCCGCGATGCTCAGCTACGTTTCGCGTTCGGGTTTCGCGCTGGTCGCGGTGGTCATCAACCTGGTGCTGGTGCCGATCCTGACCTTCTACTTCATGCGCGACTGGGACAAGCTGGTCGAGCGCTGCGCGGCGCTGATCCCGCGCGACCACATCGGGACGGTGTCGCGGCTGGCGTACGAATCGAGCGAGTCGCTGGGCGGGTTCCTGCGCGGCCAGTTCCTGGTGATGCTGGGGCAGGGCACGATCTACGCGGTCGGCATGTCGCTGGTCGGGCTGCGGCTGGGCCTGCTGATCGGCATGATCGCGGGCCTGATCAGCTTCATCCCGTACCTGGGCGCGACCGTCGGCATCCTGATGGCGTTGATTGCGGCGATCGTGCAGGCGCAGGGCTTCGACTGGCAGTTGCTGATCCTGGTCAGCCTGGTGTTCACCATCGGCCAGCTGGCGGAGAGCTACGTGCTGACGCCGCGCCTGGTCGGCGACCGCATCGGCCTGCATCCGGTCGCGGTGATCTTCGCGGTGCTGGCGGGCGGCCAGCTGTTCGGCTTCCTCGGTATGCTGCTGGCGCTGCCGGTGGCCGCCGTCGCCAACGTGCTGCTGCGCTACGCCCAGGAGCGCTACACCCAGAGCAAGCTGTACGCCGGCGAGAAGCCCGAGATCGCGATGACCGGCGGCAGCGGCAACCGCATCATCGTGCCGCCGTCGACCGACAGGGCGCCGGATGCCGGCGACGCCTGAGCCATCCCCGGGTTTCCCCGAGCCGCTCCCCGCATGACCACCGTGTCCCCGCAACTGCCGCTGGCGCTGCGCTACCCGCCCGACCAGCGCCTCGACACGCTGGTCGTGGCCGACGGTGTGGCGGCGCAGCTCGCTGCGTTCGCCGCCGCCGACACGCGGCAATCACTGTTCGTCGCCGGCGCGCCGGGCACCGGCAAGACCCACCTGGCGATCGCGGTGTGCGCCGAGGCCGAACGGCTGGGCCGGCGCGCCGCCTTCGTGCCGGTGCGAAGCGCCGCCGGGCGCCTGGACGAAGCCGTCGCCGCGTTGCACGACTGCGACCTGGTGGCGGTCGACGGCCTCGATGACATCGCCGGCGACCGCGCCGACGAGATCGCCCTGTTCGACCTGCACAACCGCCTGCACGATGCCGGGCACCGCGCGCTGTACACGGCGACGGTCGCGCCCGACGCGCTGGCGTTGACGCTGCCGGACCTGCGCTCGCGGCTGGCGCAGTCGGTGCGCCTGCAACTGGCGCCGCTCGACGACGCCGGACGCCACGAGATGCTGCGCCTGCGCGCGGCGCGGCGCGGCCTGCAGATGGATGCCGCCGCGATCGACTGGCTGCTGCGCCGCGTCGACCGCGACCTGCCCGCCTTGACCGCGCTGCTGGACCGCCTCGACCGCGCATCGCTGGCGTCGCAGCGGCGGGTGACCGTGCCGTTCGTGCGGCAGATGCTGGCCGGGGACGCGCCTTAGCGAGCCGCGCCTGCTTCGGACAGCGTACTGTCCAACGTCGCCAGGCGCTCCGGCGTGCCGACATCGGTCCACGCGCCCGCATGGCGTTCGCCGCTGACCCGGCCGTTCGCCATCGCAGCGCGCAGCAGCGGCGCGAGCTTGAAGCGCGGCGGGTCGGCGCCGGCGCCCGGGGCGTCGCCGATGACGCGGCGCCAGTCGGCCAGCAGCGACGGGCGGTAGACGCCGATGCCGGCGAACGTCAGCCGGCTGTCGCCATCGCCGTCGACGCGGCTGCCGGTCAGCGCGAAGTCGCCGGCCGGGTTGTGCGGCGGATTGTCGACCAGCACCAGGTGCGCCTCGCCCGTGGGCGCGGACGGCAGCCGCACGAAATCGAAGTCGGTCCAGATGTCACCGTTGACTGCGATGAACGGTGCATCGCCCAGCAGCGGTAGCGCATGCAGCATGCCGCCGCCGGTTTCCAGCGGCGGCGCGCCTTCGTGCGCGTAGCGGATCCGCAGGCCCCAGCGCGAACCGTCGCCGAGCGCGGGCGCGAAACGGTCCGCCAGCCACGAGGTGTTGACCACGACCTCGCGCACGCCCGCCCCGGCGAGGCGCTCGAGGTGCCAGACGATCAGCGGCTTGCCGCCGGCGACCAGCAGCGGTTTCGGCGTCGTGTCGGTCAGCGGGCGCATGCGCTCGCCGAGTCCCGCGGCGAAGACCAGGGCCTTCATCGCGTGGCCCCGCGCGCGGCCGCGTCGCACCCGGCCGGCAACGCAGGTGTCGTCGCGCACGGCGCCGGCATTGCATGGGCGGACGGGATCGGTCGCATGCGCGCGCAGCCTCTGGAAACGGGGCCACAGGGTAAACTCCGGCATTCCCCCACGCGAGCGGTCACGCCACGATGCTGCAGCCCGTCCTGCTGTCCGGAGGTTCCGGAACCCGCCTGTGGCCGCTGTCGCGCGAGGCCTATCCCAAGCAGTTCCTGCCGCTGGTCGGCGCGCACACGATGGTCCAGGACACCTGGCTGCGGGTGGCCGCGCTGGCGGATGCCGCGCCGATCGTCGTCGCCAACGAGGAGCACCGGTTCCTGGCCGCCGAGCAACTGCGCCAGATCGGCGCGCCGACGCCTGCGATCGTGCTCGAGCCGGTGGGACGCAACACCGCGCCGGCGATTGCCGCGGCGGCGCTGCAGGCGATGCAGGGTGGCGCCGACCCGCTGCTGCTGGTGCTGCCTTCCGACCATGTGGTGCGCGACGTCGCCGGCTTCCATGCCGCGGTGCGCGAGGCGGTGCCGGCCGCGGAGGCGGGGGCGCTGGTGACCTTCGGCATCGTGCCCGACGCGCCGGAAACAGGGTTCGGCTACATCCAGGCCGGCGACGGCAGCGGCGTGCGGCCGGTGCTGTGCTTCGTCGAGAAGCCCGACGCGGCCACCGCGCAGCGCTATCTCGATGCCGGCGACTACTACTGGAACAGCGGCATGTTCCTGTTCCGCGCCTCGCGCTACCTGGAGGAGCTGGACCGGTTCCGGCCCGACATCGTCGCGGCGGTGCGCAGCGCCTTCGACGCCGCGGTCGTCGACGGCGATTTCGTGCGCCTGGACCAGGCCGCGTTCGCCGCCAGTCCGTCGGATTCGATCGACTACGCGGTGATGGAGAAGACCGACAGCGCACGGGTGCTGCCGGTGGACATCGGCTGGAACGACGTCGGCTCGTGGTCGGCGCTGTGGGACGTCAGTCCGCAGGACGGCGACGGCAACGCCCACCATGGCGACGTGATCGCGATCGATTCGCGCAACAGTTATGCCTATGCGCGGCGACTGGTGGCGCTGGTCGGCGTCGACGACCTGGTGGTGGTGGAGACCGACGACGCGGTGCTGGTGGCGCGCAAGGACCGCGTGCAGCAGGTCAAGGAGGTCGTGGCCCGGCTCAAGGCCGACCAGCGCAGCCATGCGGTGCTGCATCGGGAAGTGCACCGGCCGTGGGGCAGCTACGACTCGATCGACGCCGACGCCGGCTTCCAGGTCAAGCGCATCAAGGTCAAGCCGGGCGGACGGCTGTCGCTGCAGTCGCACCGGCATCGCGCCGAGCACTGGATCGTGGTGCGCGGCACCGCGCGTGTGACCCGCGACAACGATGTCTTCGAACTGCACGCCAACCAGTCGACCTACATCCCGCTCGGCGCGCGGCACCGGCTGGAGAATCCGGGCAGCGAAACGCTGGAGCTGATCGAAGTGCAGTCGGGCGCCTATCTCGGCGAGGACGACATCGTCCGCTACGAGGACGTCTACGGACGCAGCTGAGGCGCAGCTTCGCGAATGCTGTCGAACAGCCCGCCATCGGCGAAATGCACCGCGTCGGCCTTGCGCCAGCCGCCGAATGCGCTGTCGACGGTGACCAGCGGCAGGCTGCGGAAACGTGCCAGCTGCGACGGCGGCACCGCGTCCGGCACCGCGGGGCGGTAATGGTGCTGCGCGGCCAGGCGCTGGCCGGTCGGCGAATACAGCCAGCGCAGGTAGGCCTCGGCGACCTGCCGGTTGCCGTGGGCGTCGGCATGGCGGTCGACCACGGCGACCGGCGTCTCCGCGCGGATGCTCAGGCTCGGATAGACGATCTCGAAATGGCGGTTGGTGGCCGGGTCGGTCAGCGTGCGCAGCGCTTCGTTCTCCCAGGCGACCAGCACGTCGCCGCCGGCCTGGCCGACGAAGGCATCGGTCGCGCCGCGCGCGCCGGCTGGCAGGTCCGCGGCGTTGGCGTAGAGGCGGCGCATGTAGCCCAGTACCTGGCCGCCATCGCGATAGGCTCGCGAGGCCCAGGCCCAGGCCGCGAGATAGTTCCAGCGCCCGCCGCCGGAGGTCTTCGGGTCGGGGGTGACCACGCGCAGGCCCGGGCGCGCGAGATCGCCCCAGTCGCGGATGTCCCGCGGATTGCCCTTGCGCACCAGGAACACCACCGTCGAGCTGTAGGGCGCGCTGTTGTGCGGCAGGCGCTGTTGCCAGTCGGCCGGCAGCAGCCCCGCCGCGGCCAGCAGGTCGATGTCGCTCGACAGCGCCAGCGTCACCACGTCCGCGTCCAGCCCGTCGGCGACCGCTTCGGCCTGCCGCAGCGAGCCGCCATGCGACTGCTCGACCTCGACGTTGTCGCCGGTGCGCTGGCGCCAGTGGTTGGCGAAGGCGGCGTTGTAATCGGCATAGAACTCGCGCGTGGGGTCGTACGACGCGTTGCGCAGGACGATGTCGCGCCCGTCGGCGTGCGCGCAGCAGGCGGCCAGGCAGAGCAGCAGCAAGGTCGGGAAACGGAGCATCGCGACGCCGTGGACCAGGGGGAGGGTCGATGCTGTGCCCTTGCGACGCCGCATGCAACGTGCCCGGATGCAACATTCCGGCCCGGGGACGTGCGCAAACTGCGCGCGTGCGGACTGGACGCCGGCGTCCGCGACCGCTAGTCTTTTCATCCTTTCATCGGGATTCAGAGATGGATGCTCTGGGCGACTGGCGGATCCGATCATGACCCTGACCCAATTGCGCTACCTCGTCGCGATCGCCGACGCCGGCCTCAACATCACGCTGGCCGCCGAACGCGTGCATGCGACCCAGCCGGGACTGTCCAAGCATCTCAAGCAGCTCGAGGACGAACTCGGTTTCCAGCTGTTCCTGCGCCGGGGCCGCAGTCTCGACGCGATCGCGCCCGCCGGCGAGCGGGTGATCGCGCATGCGCGCGTGATCCTCGGCGAGGCCGCCAACATCCGCAGCTATGCCGCCAATGCACGCGGCGAGCATGCGGGACGGATGCTGCTGGCGACCACGCATACCCAGGCGCGTTACGTGCTGCCGCCGGTGATCGCCGGGATCCGGCGCAGGTTTCCGCTGGTGCATGTCGACCTGCAGGCGGCCGGCGACGCCGAAGTCCTGCAGAACCTGGCCCAGGGCGACGCCGACCTCGCCCTGATCAGCACCGCCGGGCGCGAGCCCGAAGGCGGGCTCGCGATTCCGCTGTACCGGTGGCGGCGCGTACTGCTGGTGCGCCGCGGACATCCGTTGACCGCGCTGGACCGTGCGCCGACGCTGGCCGAACTGGCGACGCATCCACTGATCAGCTACGAGTCCTCGACCCGCGCCGATTCCTCGCTGCGCTGCGCGTTCGCGGCCGCGGGCGCGGAACCGCTGCTGGCGATGACCGCGCGCGACGCCAACCTGATCAAGACCTACGTGCGCGCTGGCCTGGGTGCCGGCCTGCTGGCCGAAATGGCGGTCGGCGACCACGAGGAGGGCGACCTGTGCGTGCTGCCGGCTCCCGATGCGCTGCCCGAATGCATCACCTGGGCCGTCGTGCCGCGCGGGCGGGTGTTGCGCGACTATGCCGCGGCGCTGCTGCATGCGCTCGCCCCGCAGATCGATCCACGCGACCTGCGCCAGGCGCTCGAAGGCAATGCGGATCCGCAATGGCCGGACGTGCCCGCCTGGGGCGTCCGTCCGCGCCAGGTGGCGGCCTGAACGCACCCGCCCGCATCGCGCGGCCGACTGCATGCGATCGCGGCTCCTGGCCGTGATCCGGTGCGGCCCCGGATGCGGGCAGCGGACTGGACCGATCAGCGTCCGCGGAACAGGGTGACGACGCCGAGGATCAGCATCGCGCCGAGGGTCGCGCCGAGAAAACCCGCCGGTTGCCCGGCGGCGTACCAGCCCATCTGCTGCCCCAGCCAGCTGGCGACGATCGCGCCGCCGATGCCGAGCAGGGTGGTCAGGATCAGCCCCATGCGTCGCCGTCCCGGCATCACCAGACGCGCGAGCATGCCGACCAGCAGGCCGATCAGGATGATCCACAGCCAGCTGCTGTTGCCGAGAAATTGTTCCATGCCGCCTGCGCTCCTTCGTGTCGTGGTGTCCGCCGGGTGGAACCGGCACGACGGTGTCGTGCCGGCCGCGTCCCCGGTCAGCAGCAGCCGTGGCCGCCGTGCCGGGTGCCGCTGTCGGCCGCGACCGCCGAACCGGTGGTCTCGCCGCGCTGGCCGGCCTGGTGGTGGGCCAGGATCACCCGCGCGACCGACGCGGTCACGCGCTTGCCCATGTCGATGTGCAGGAACTCGTTGGGGCCGTGCGCGTTCGAGTGCGGGCCGAGCACGCCGGTGATCATGAACTGCGCGCCGGGGAACTTCTCGCCCAGCATGCCCATGAACGGGATCGAGCCGCCTTCGCCCATGTACATCGCCGGCTTGCCGAAGAACGCCTGGCTGGCGTCGTCGATCGCCTCGGCGAGCCACGGCGCCATCGCCGGTGCGTTCCAGCCGGTCGCGGCCTTCTCCAGCACCAGCGTGACCTCGGCGCCGTTCGGCGGGTCGGCCAGCAACGCCTGCTGCAGCAGGTCGCCGGCATGCCTGCCGTCGACGGTCGGCGGCAGGCGCAGCGACAGCTTGACCGCCGTATGCGGGCGCAGCACGTTGCCGGCCGACTGCAGCGAGGGGATGCCGTCGACGCCGGTCACCGACAGCGCCGGCCGCCAGGTGCGGTTGAGCACCAGCTCGGCCACGTCGTGGGACACCTGGCCCTGCGCATCCTTCGGAAACATCGGCTGCAGGCCCGGCACCAGCGGGAACTTGTCGTAGATCGCGGTATCCAGCACCTCGGCGGCGCGCCGGGCCTGTTGCAGGCGCTCGTCCGGGATTTCGGCATGCAGGCCGTCGACCAGGATGCGGCCGGTGTCCTCGTCCTCGATCCGCGACAGCAGCTGGCGCAGCAGGCGGAAGCTCGACGGCACCACGCCCGAGGCATCGCCCGAGTGCACGCCTTCCTCCAGCACCTTGACCGTCAGGTTGCCGCCGGCCAGGCCGCGCAGCGAGGTCGTGCACCACAGCTGCTCGTAGTTGCCGCAGCCCGAATCCAGGCACACCACCAGAGACGGCTTGCCGATGCGGTCAGCCAGATGGTCGACGTAGGCGGGCAGGTCGTAGCTGCCGGACTCTTCGCAGGCCTCGATCAGCACCACGCAGCGCGCATGCGGCAGCTGCTGCTCGTGCAGCGCGAGGATCGCGGTCAGCGAGCCGTAGATCGCGTAACCATCGTCGGCGCCGCCGCGGCCGTAGAGCCTGCCGTCGCGCAGCACCGGTTTCCACGGGCCCAGGTCGTCGTCCCAGCCGGTCATCTCCGGCTGCTTGTCGAGATGGCCGTAGAGCAGCACGCAGTCGTCGTCGCTGCCGCCGTGTGCGGCGGGAATCTCGATGAAGATCAGCGGCGTGCGACCGTCGAGCTGGACGACCTCGAGCTGCATGCCCGGGATCTCCTGCGCGCCGGCCCAGTCGACCATCAGCCGGACCGCCTGATCCATGTAGCCGTTAGCCACCCAGTCCGCGTCGAACATCGGCGACTTGTTGGGAATCTTTATGTATTCAACGAGTTGCGGGACGATTTCGGCGTCCCACTTGCTGCCGACGTAACGGTCGGTCCGGCTGGTGTCCATGGCGGTTCTCCGCAACATCGGGTAGCCCAACATTCTAGCGCGATGCAGGTGTAGGACTTTTCCTACACGACAGCGGGGAGTTGGCTGGCTTCGCATCGGCGCAGCGGCGGATACGCTGGCGTCGTGGGTCTGGGGAGACTGTCCACACCGGCAGGACGGACGACCGCCCGGCCGGAAAGGAAGCCAAACCACATCCAGAAGGAGTTCCGCCATGACGTCGTTCAAGTCCATCTTCGCTTCGCTGGTCCTGTCGCTGCTGCTCGCCGGCTCGGCGTTCGCGTCCGACAAGGTCAACATCAACACCGCGGATGCCGAAACCCTGGCTCGCGTGCTGCACAACGTGGGCCAGGCCAAGGCGGAGGCGATCGTTGCCTACCGCGACGAGAACGGCCCGTTCCGCAGCGCCGAGCAGCTGGCGATGGTCAAGGGCATCGGTCTGCGGACGGTCGAGAACAACCGCGAGCGCATCGAACTGGATGTCGCCGCCTCGCGCCCGCGCGTCGCCGAGCAGCGCCGTCCGGCCGCCGGCACGGTCGCCACGCGGGCCGCGCAGCAGCAGTAACCGCCTGATCGCTGGCGGTGGCGCAGGGAGCGCCGCCGGCAGACGAGGAGCACGGACCGCTCCATGGGATCCGGCAGGATGCCGCTACACGGACGTAAACCGTCGCCCGCCCCGCACTGGATGCGTGGCGGGCGACTTCTTGTGCGGCACGCCGGCGCCGACGGCGGCCGTGCGTCCGCGCGCGCGGCGCGGACTTTCCGGCAGTCGACGACAGACCCTAGACTGCGGGCATGACGGCCACGCGACCAGCACTGCGGATCATTGCCGGCAACGAGTACCGCCGCGAGCGCTGGCGCAACGGCGCTGGCTGGACCCGCGCGATCCATGCCCAGCCCGATTCCCGATCCCGAGTCGGCACCGCCCTGCGCCCCGGCCCGGACGCAGGACAGCCTGCCGACTGGATCTGGCGGCTGTCGATCGCCGAGATCGAATTCGACGGGGCGTACTCCCGTTTCGACGGCGTCGAGCGCGAGCAGGTGTTGCTGTCGGGCAATGGCCTGCAACTGCACTTCGACGATGGCGCGACCCGCGACCTGCTGCCGCCGCACCAGGCGCTGCGGTTCGCTGGCGAGCGCGCGGTGTCGGCCGGCCTCGTCGACGGCCGGGTCGAGGTGTTCAACCTGATGTGGCGCCGCGATGCGGTGGACGTCCGGCTCTGGCGTCGGCCGCTGGTCGGGGCGATGGTGCTCTTCGTCGACCCCGGCACCACGTGGGCGGTCCATCTGCTGGGCGGGCATGCGCGCGTCGACGGCGTGGCGAGCGCGTCGCTGGCCGGCGGCGATACCGCGCTGCTGGAGGCGCCCGGCCGGCGCACCCGGCACGTCCTCGATGGCGGCGGAGAAGTGCTGCTCGCGCGGATCGGCGATCTCGACCGTCCGGTCTGACACCATCGCGCCGCAGCCACAGGCCTCCGGCGGCAGTCGCAGCAGGTCGGCGAACCGTTCTCAGCTTCCCGTTCTCAGCTTCTCATTCGGCGGCCGTGTCGCCGTCCGCGACGATCGCAGCCGCCACCGCCCGGCCCGTATCGGTCAGCAGCGCCAGGGTGCGCGGACCGTCCTCGACGGTGCGGATCCAGCCGGTGCCGGCGACGCCGCCGATGCTGTCGTCGCCGAGGTACGCCAGCGTGCGCAGCAGCACGCTCATGCGCACGCCCAGGCGCTTGCACAGCCGTGGCAGCGACACGCCGTTCGAAGGCGCGCCGCCCGGATGCGCCGCAAGCTCGAGCAGCAGCGCGCGGGCCAGGGCCTCGTCAGCGGACAACGGCGGCGGGGATGTCGCGCTGGCGCGGCAGCTGCGCGCCGAGGTCGGCCTCGTGCGGGGTCACGATCACCGGCACCGACTTGGAGGTCGGGGTGCGCGATTCGTCGGCGAAGCTCGACAGCGGCACCAGCGGGTTGGTCTCCGGGTAGTACGCCGCCAGGCAGCCGGTGGGGATGTTGTACTCGACCAGCAGGAAGCGTTTCGCCTGGCGGCGCACGCCGTCGTCGCAGAGGCTTTCCAGGTCGACCCAGTCGCCGGCGCGCATGCCCAGCGCCTTGATGTCCTCGGCGTTGATGAACAGCACGCGGCGCTCGCCGAACACGCCGCGGTAGCGATCGTCGAGGCCGTAGATCGTGGTGTTGTACTGGTCGTGCGAGCGCGTGGTCGCCAGGTTGAAGACCGGCTGCGTGCCGCGCGTGCGGCGCGCGCGGTGGATCGGGTTGTCGGTCGGGACCGGGCAGGCGAAGAACACCGCCTTGCCGGCCGGGTTGACCCACTTGCGGTCGCGCGCGGTGTTGGACAGGCGGAAGCCGCCGGGCACGCGCACCCGGTTGTTGAAATCGTGGAAGTCGTCGAAGGTCCTGGCGATCAGGTCGCGGATGCGGTCGTAGTCCTCGACCAGCCACAGCCACGGCAGCTTGCTGCGCTCGCCCAGCGTGGCGTGCGCCAGCCGCGCGACGATCGCCGGTTCCGACAGCAGCGTGTCCGAGGCCGGCGGATTGATGCCCGACGACAGATGCACCATGCTCATCGAGTCCTCGACGGTGACGCCCTGCGGGCCGGCCGCCTGGATATCGATCTCGGTGCGGCCCAGGCATGGCAGGATCAGCGCGTCGCGGCCGTGGATCAGGTGGCTGCGGTTGAGCTTGGTGGTGACGTGCACGGTCAGCTCGCAGCTGCGCAGGCCGCGCGCGGTGGCTTCGGTGTCGGGCGTGGCGATGGCGAAGTTGCCGCCCATGCCGAAGAACACCTTCGCCTTGCCTTCGATCATCGCCTCGATCGCGCCGACGGTGTCGTAGCCTTCCTGGCGCGGCGGCTCGAAGCCGAACACGTCGCGGATGCGGTCGAGGAAGGCGACCGGCGGCTTCTCGTAGATCATCATCGTGCGGTCGCCCTGCACGTTGCTGTGGCCGCGCACCGGGCACGCGCCGGCGCCGGGCCGGCCGAGGTTGCCGCGCAGCAGCAGCAGGTTGACGATCATGTTGATCGTCGCCACCGAGTGCTTGTGCTGGGTGACGCCCATGCCCCAGCAGGTGATGACGCGTTCGGCCTGCAGGTAGATCTCGCCGGCATGGCGGATCTGCGCCTCGTCGAGGCCGGACTCGGCGATGATCGTGTCCCAGCTCTCCGCCTCCACGTCGGTCAGGAAGTCCTGGAAGCCGGTGGTGTGCTCGGCGATGAAGTCGCGGTCCAGCAGCGAGGTGCCGCCATTGCCGGTGACCTCGACGTCGCGTTCGAGCACGTGCTTGATCATGCCCTTGACCGCCGCGAGGTCGCCGCCGATCTTGAGCTGGAAATAGTCGGACGAGATCCGGGTGGAGCCGTAGGTCGCCATCTCCAGCTTGTCCTGCGGATCGGCGAAGCGCTCCAGCCCGCGCTCGCGCAGCGGGTTGAACGAGACGATCCGGCAGCCGCGCTTGGCCGCCTCGCGCAGTTCGCCGAGCATGCGCGGATGGTTGGTGCCCGGGTTCTGGCCGAAGATGAAGATCGCATCGGCCTGCTCGAAGTCGTGCAGCGACACCGTGCCCTTGCCGACGCCGATCTGCTTCTTCAGCGCGGTGCCGGACGATTCGTGGCACATGTTCGAGCAGTCGGGGAAATTGTTGGTGCCGTACTCGCGCACGAACAGCTGGTACAGGAACGCGGCCTCGTTGGAGGTGCGGCCCGAGGTGTAGAAGATCGCCTCGTCGGGCGAGGGCAGGGCATTGAGGTGCGAGGCGATCAGCGCGAACGCCTCGTCCCAGGTGGTCGGCACGTAGTGGCCGCTGGCCGCGTCGTAGCGCATCGGCGTGGTCAGGCGGCCCTGGCCCTCGAGCCAGTGGTCGCTGTACTCCAGCAGCTGCGCGACGCTGTACTGCGCGAACAGCTCCGGGCCGGCGCGGTACTTGGTGGCCTCGGCCGCGACGGCCTTGGCGCCGTTCTCGCAGAACTCGAAGGTCGAGGTGTGGTCGCGATCGGGCCAGGCGCAGCCTGGGCAATCGAAACCGTCGGGCTGGTTGGCACGCAGCAGGGTCTTGGCGCCCTTGATCTCGATGTCCTGCTCGATCAGGTGCCGGGCGACGCTCTTCAGCGCGCCCCAGCCGCCGGCCGGGCCGTCGTACTTGCGGACGGGGTTCTTGCTCATGTCGTGGCACTCCTGCCTGGACGCGCGGCTGCGGGCGGTGCCGGCCCGGACAGCAAGCGCTGCGCGTGGGTGTAGACGGCATGCCCGTCGTCGCGGGCAAAGCCGATCAGGGTGAGGTTGGCGCGCTCGGCCAGCGAGATCGCCAGCGCGGTCGGCGCGGAGATCGCCGCCATCAGCGCGATGCCGGCGCTGGCGGCCTTCATCGCCATCTCGTAGCTGGCGCGGCTGGTGACGACGAGGAATCCGCCGCCGGCATCGATGCCGGCGGCATGCATCGCGCCGATCAACTTGTCGAGCGCGTTGTGGCGGCCGACATCCTCGCGGACCAGCCGCAGGCTGCCGTCCAGCGATGCCCAGCCGGCGGCGTGGGTGGCGCCGGTGCGGGCGTTGATCGCCTGCGCCTCGCGCAGCGCCTGCAGCGCGCGACGCAGTGCGGCGACATCGACCCGCACGTCGGTGGCCACCGGCGGCGGGTAGCGCAGTGCCGCTTCCAGCAGTTCGCTGCCGCAGACGCCGCAACCGCTGCGGCCGCTCATGCTGCGCCGGCGCTGCGCCAGCGCGTCGGCGCGGGCCTCGGGAATCCGCAGGCGGATCTCGATGCCCTCGATCAGGTGTTCGATGCGCTCGACGACGACATCGGCCAGCGATTCGACGATGCCTTCGCTCAGCGCGAAGCCGGTGGCGAAATCCGTGAGGTCGGACGGGGTCGCCATCATCACCGCGAACGGCGCGTCGTTGTAGACGAACGCGACCGGAACCTCCTCGGCGATGTGGTCGTCGATCCGGCGCACGCCGTCGCCGCGCCAGCGCTCGACCGTGCGCAGCACGCTGCCCGCGGCGGCCTGCGCGGGCGCGGAAGCATGAACGGGGGTGGCCGGTTCGGTCGTCATGGCGCGATCATGCCGCGGCCGCCGTGATGACGGCGGCCGCGACAGGCAGGCTCAGGTGAACAGCACCAGCGCCTTCTGCAGCGTGACCCACATGCCCCAGGCCAGCGGGATGCCGACCGCGGCCCAGGCGAAGGCCACCAGCAGCGGGTTGCCGCCGTTGCCGATGCGGTCCATCTCCTCCTGCGGGATCAGCGAAGCGCCGCTCTCGTCGACCTTCTCGTGCGCCAGCTGCTTCTCGCGCGCCAGTTCCGCGTCGGTCATGAAGTGCTTCGGGTTGACCGGGCGCACCAGCAGGTTGCAGATCAGGCCCAGCACCAGCATGCCGGCGAGGATGTACATCGTGGTGTTGTAGACCTGCGACGGCGGCATGCCAAGGCCCAGCTGGTATTCGCGCATGTAGCCGACCACCACCGGGCCGAAGATGCCCGCGACCGCCCAGGCGGTCAGCAGGCGGCCATGGATCGCGCCGACCATCTGCGTGCCGAACAGGTCGGCCAGGTACGCCGGCACGGTGGCGAAGCCGCCGCCGTACATCGACAGGATCACGCAGAACGCGGCCACGAACAGCGCGATGGCGCCGGCGGTGCCGAGCGTCGGCGCGGCGGCGTAGAGCACGAAGCCGAGCACGAAGAAGATCGTGTAGGTCAGCTTGCGGCCCAGCTTGTCCGACAGCGAGGCCCAGAAGAAGCGGCCGCCGATGTTGAACAGGCTCAGCAGGCCGGTGAAGCCGGCGGCGATCGCGGCGATGGCCGCCAACTGCGAGGCATCCAGGTCGCGGAACCCGGCGTCGACGCCGATCAGCCTGCCGCCGAACATCTCCTGCAGCATCGGCGAGGCCATGCCGATCACGCCGATGCCGGCCGAGACGTTCAGGCACAGCACGCCCCAGACCAGCCAGAACTGCGGGATGCCCCAGACCTTCTTCACGTGCACGTGGCCGCGGGTGATCATCGCGTTGTCCTTGGCCGGCGGCGGGGTCCAGCCCTTCGGCTTCCAGCCCGTCGGCGGCACCCGGTAGCCGAACGCGCCGGCCATCATGAAGACGAAGTACACCGCGGCCATCACCAGGAAGGTTTCCTTCACGCCGACCGAGGTCGGGGTGGCGAAGTGGCGCATCAGCATGTCGGCCAGCGGGCTGCCGATCAGCGCGCCGCCGCCGAAGCCCATGATCGCCATGCCGGTCGCCATGCCGCGGCGGTCGGGGAACCACTTGATCAGCGTCGACACCGGCGAGATGTAGCCCAGGCCCAGGCCGATGCCGCCGATCACGCCCGAACCGATCCACAGCATCCAGATCTGGTGCAGGTGCACGCCCAGCGCCGAGATCAGCAGGCCGCCGCACCAGCACAGTGCCGAGACCACGCCGGCCTTGCGCGGGCCGGCGCGTTCCAGCCAGCCGCCCCAGATCGCCGCCGAACAGCCCAGCAGCACGAAGAACAGCGTGTACATCCAGCCCAGTTCGGACACGCGCCAGTCGCAGCTGGCCGAGAAGATGCGCTGGAAGAAGCCCATGTCGGCCGCGCAGGCGACCGGATGGTCGATGCCCACGGCCATCGACAGCGGCAGCCAGAACACGCTGAAGCCGTAGGCCATGCCGATGCACAGGTGGATGGCCAGCGCGGCCGGCGGCACCAGCCAGCGGTTGAAGCCTGGCTTGGCGATGATGCGTTCCTTCGACAGCAGGCCGCCTTCGGGCGCGCTGTGGGCCGGGAACGTCGTAGCGGAACTGTTTGGCATGGAATCCTCCCCCGAGGTGGATGCAGCGGACACTGGGTCAGCGATGGGCCGATGTCGTTTGTTATGTTGTAAAGAACATATTTGGCTGCGACAAAGCGTCGCAAGGGTAGGCAAGTTCTGCGGGGGAATCCAACGCCAATGGTCTAATATCCGGCTTTTGAGAACATATTGAAGCTGCGGTCCAGTGGCGCTGCGGCGCAGCAGACGAGGAGCTGGCGATGTACAAGGTGACCATCCAGCCGCGCTGGGAACTGGAGAACACCAGCGGCGACCGGGTGCCGGCGCACCTGATCGAACTGCTGCGGGCGGTACGGGTGTCCGGCTCGCTGGCGGCGGCGGCGCGTGCCGTGGGCCTGTCCTACCGCTACGCCTGGGGGCAGTTGCAGGATGCGCAGGCGGTGTTCGGGCAACCGCTGCTGCGCATGACCCGCGGCCGCGGCGCACGGCTGACCGCGATCGGCGAGCGCCTAGTCTGGGCCGACAGCCGCATCGCCGCGCGGTTGTCGCCATTGCTCGAAAGCCTGGCCACCGAGCTGGAGGCCGAGCTCGAACGCACGGTCAGTGCGCATGCCACGCCGCTGCGCGTGCATGCCTCGCACGGCTTCGGCGTCGAGACCGTGCGTCGCTGCATGGCCGAAGCCGGATTGCCGCTGGACCTCAAGTACCGCAGTCCGGACGACGCGCTGGCCGCGTTGCGCGCCGGTGCCTGCGATATCGCCGGGCTGCATCTGCCGATCGGGGAACTGGAGCCGGAGCTGTTCGCCCACTACCGCGACCGGCTGGATCTCGACGACGACCGGGTGATCCACCTGGCGATGCGCCGCCAGGGCCTGGTGCTGGCGCCGGGCAACCCGCGCCGGATCGAGACGCTGCAGGACCTCGAGCGGCCCGACATCCGCATGATCCACCGCCAGCCCGGATCGGGCACCCGGCTGCTGCTGGAGGCGATGCTGGCGCGCCATGGTATCGCGTTCGGGCGCATCCACGCCTGCGACGTCGAGGAACTGACCCACGCCGCGGTCGCGGCCTATGTCGCCAGCGGCCTGGCCGATGTCGGATTCGCACTGGAGCCGCCGGCGCGCCGCTACGGACTGGACTTCTTTCCGCTGGTCACCGAGCACTACTTCTTCCTGTGCCACAGCGACGTGCTCGATTCCGGCCGGCTGGTGGACCTGCTGGCGCTGCTGCGCAGCGACCGCTTCCGCCGCGAACTCGGTCTGCTGCCGGGTTACGACCCCAGCTATTGCGGCAACGTGCAGACGCTGGGCGAGGCGTTCGCGCCGGCGCGGAGGTGAAGGACTCGCTACGACAGTTCCGCATGAGCGCCGACACCGCCTTTGCGGGAGCGCGTCCTGCCGCCCGGGTTGTACCCGGTGACTGCAGCCACTGATGCCGTCATGCAACGGGGCGGGTCTTCGTCACGACGGCAATCGGGTTCGTTGCGGATGGCGTTTGTGTGCAGTCAGGCGCATCCGCGGTGACTTCCCGCACATGTCGGCAGGCACCGCGTGGACGAGGATCGAACGCGGGTCATCGGAGGGCAGGCCATGTACACGGGCCGCATTCTCGCCGCGATGCTTGTCATCGCGATGCCGGCCGCATCGACGGTCGCAGGAACACCCGCCGCCGCGGAGCACCCGCCGGGCCACGCGGTGGACGCACGCCTGGGGACGCTGGCCACCCCGCGCACGCAGAGCGAGGTCATGGTGCTGGGGACCATGCACCTGTCGGCGTTTCGTGATTGGCTCGAGCCGCGGCATCTGGAGGGTACGCTGGCGCTGCTGCAGCGCTTCGCGCCGACCCGCATCGCGATCGAGCGATTGTCGCCCGACGAGATCGCCCTGCTGGCCGAGCGGTCCGCGCACGATCCGGCGGCCGCACGGGTGCTCGACCAGTTCGCGCGGACGATCCTGGAGCGCGGCCAGGCGATGCAGCGGACGCTGGGCATCGACCGCATCGAGGCCGCGCGGCGCGCCGACGCGCTGCTTGCAGCTGCACCGGGAACGCTGGATGTCGGCGAACGCGTGCAACTGGTCGGCGACCTGATCGCGGCCTACGAATACGATTCCGCAGTGCTGCAGTGGTCGTATCTGTCGCCGGCCGAGCGCGATGGCGCGGAGGCGCTGCCCCCGGACATCCGCGAAGCGCTGGCGCAACGCCTGCAGGGAACGGACGAGGTCGTCAGGATGGCGACGCCGCTGGCGCGCACGTTGGGGCTGCAGCGGTTGTATCCGGTGGACAGCCAGCTCGATGCCGCGCGCACGATGGCCTTTCCGGAGGCAGTCGTGGACGAGGTGTTCGGGCGCGTATCCCAGGCCATCGAAGCCGATGGCACCATCGCCGGCATGATGGCCAGGGGCGATGCCGCGCGCGAGAGCGGCGACGACCTGCTGGCGCTGAACCTCGATCTGAATTCGTACGCGCTGCAGGCCGACGACGCCACCCAGTGGGTGCCCTGGCTGACGATGGCGCACCCGAGTGGACTGGACCGGTTCCGCTATGCGATGTGGGAGCTGCGCAATCAGCGAATGGCCGCACATGTCATGGACGTGGCCGCGTCGACCCGTCCCGAACGCGTGCTGTTCATCGTCGGGCAGGCGCACAAGTCCTATGTCGACCGCGCGCTGGCGCCCCAGCTCGGTGTTCGACTGGTGCAACCGGCGGCATTCGCGCCGGAATAATGCCGCACGCGCAAGCCGGTGGGGTCACGGGGCAGCGCGGGGGCCGGTGGCGTGCCCCGCGGTGTATGCAGGTTCCAGACCGACCCCGGTCAGCAGCACGACGCCGGCGGGCGTGCGGTCGAACACGAACGCGATCGACGCGATCGCGCTGCGGTCGAAGGTCGGGTTGGCGGCGGCGAAGTCGTCCAGCGGGAACGTGTAGGTCTGGAACGCGGGTTCCGGGCGCGGCATCGGCCGGATGCGCGACGACTTGAACAGCCCGGGGCGGTCGATGCGCGGCAGCGCGGCGTGGTGCGACAGCGGCAGCGTGGCGATGTTGCCGGCACGGTCGGTCAGGCGCACGTGCAGGTCGATGCCAGCCTCTGCGCCGGTGTCGTCCGCCACCTCGTCGGGTCCGGCATCGTCGGTGCGCGTGGGCTCGGCGCCGCTGTCGGCCAGCGAGAAGCGCAGCGCGGCCATGCCTGCGGCGATGTCGCCATCGGGCAGCACGATCTCGTAACGCGTCGCCGGATCGGCCGCAGTCCAGCCCAGCTGCGCGGCGCGTGTCTCGCGCGACCCCCGGCGCAGGTTCACCCGCGCCTCCTTCCAGTCGCTGAGGCCGTGCTGGCGGATGCGTGCGCCCTGCCAGGTGCCGGTGGTCGGGTCGACGTCCTCATCGTAGCCGGCGATCACGCGCGTGCCGGCCATTTCGAACTCGCTGGCGTAGACCGTGTCCGGCAGCCAGGCCGCGCCGCGCTGCGGTTCGCGGAACAGCGGCAGGTAGCGCGCGTCGGCGTGCAGGGTCGCCTCCAGGAAGGCGCCGAGGTACACCTGCGCGATGCGCCGCTGGTCGTCGGCCGGCAGGATCGGCGCGACGTTCAGCAGCCAGCCGAACGGCGGGAAGATGTCGTAGCGGCCCCAGTCGGTGTTGAACTGGCCATGGTTGCCGCCGCCGAAGTGCAGTGCCGCGCGGAAGCCGTCGAAGCCGTCGCTGAAGCGCACGCGTTCGTACTGCTTGGCGCCGTCGAACGAGAACATGTCGCCGTCGTGGCCGCCCTGCAGGGTGAAGTAGCTGACGTCGTGCAACCGGGTGCCGACGCCTCCCGGCCGGTACTGGCCATCGACCGGCGCGATCGCGGCGACCGCGCGGATGGCGTAGCCGTAGTCGAACGCCACCAGCGCGTCGTCGGGATAGGCCGACATGCGGTTGAACGCCGCGGCCAGCGCGACCGCCTCGCCGCCGCGCGAGTGCCCGACCAGCGCGATGTTCGAGGTGTCGACCCTGCCCGACAGGCGGTGGCCGGGCGTCGCGTTCCACGCGTGCCACTGCCGCAGGTGTTCGAGCAGCAGCCACGCCCGGGCATCGTTCTCGTCGTCCGGCTTGCCGATCCCGATGTCGGCGATGCCGCTGTTGAGGAAGTTCTGGTCGACGGAGACGAAGATGAAGCCGCGGCTGGCCAGCAGTTCGCCCAGGTAGCCATAGCCGGCGTCGGAGAAGTGCTCCATCAGATGGTTGCCGTGCACCGTAACGACCAGCGGAAACGGGCCGTCGCCGTCCGGCAGCCAGACCCGGCCCTGCAGCGGCAGGCCGGTGGTGTCGAAGCCCCAGAACGCGCTGCGCAGTTCGCCCGCGCGGCCGCTCCAGTCGACGAATTTCGAACCGTCGACGCGGGCCGTGCGCAGGGCGGCGCCGTTGGCGTATTCCGGGCGGTGCCGGTCGTCGCCCGTGCCGTAGGTGAAGGTGTCGAACGCGAACGCCCCGCGCGCGCCGGGATCGGGCGCCTCCAGCGGCGCCAGCGCATGGGCGGGAATCGCGCGCGGCGTGCCCGCATCGCCGGGCGCGACCAGCCATGCGGTGGCCCAGGCCAGCGTGCCGGCACCCAGCAGGATCGCGGCGAGGGCCACGATGCGCGTCGTACGCGGGACCGGCCGGCTGCCTCGGGCCAGGAGCGCGCCGAGCCCGCCGCCGAGCAGCGAGGCCGGCAGCAGCAGCCAGGCCGTGGCGAAACGGCCCCAGTCGTCGGTTGCGAAGAACTTGAACAGCGGCACCACCACGGCGACGGCCGCCGCGACCGCCAGCAGGTAGCGCAGCGGCAGCCGGCTGGCCAGCCATGCAGCGGCCACGACGGCGACGGCGGTCGCGGCCGCCTTGGCGAGCAGCCACAGCACGTGCAGCAGCGCCGCCCAGTGCGGCACGTCCGCCCCCAGCGTCACCGGCCAGGCATGGGCGACGACAACGATCGCGGCCGCGCAGGCGACGGCGAGCGTTGCGCCGGTCCACGCAGCGGTCGATGGCATCAGGTGCGTGGCGCGTGCGCGCAGGGTGGCGACGGCGCGCGCGAACGGCGCGCGGTGATTGGCCGCCGGCGTGGCGGTAGGGTCGGTCTGCGGCATCGCAGTGTCCTCCTCGGAACGCAGGTACCGGCCGGCGTCGTGCATGGCCGGGATGCGGCGCTACGCGCCCCGGATCGGTTTACTCGATCGCCTCGCCCAGCATCAGCTGGCGGGCGAAGCGCACCGGCGGCGCGCCCTGGGCCAGCATGTCGTCGTGGTACTGCTTGAGGTTGAACGCCTCGCCGCGCGCGGCCTCCGCGGCCTTGCGCGCGTCGAAGTGCTCCTGCGCGCCGACGAAATAGGTCGCCAGCTGGGTCGACGACAGCTGCGCGCGGATCCACTTGCCCTCGGCCTCGCTGGCCTGCTGGAAGGTCTGCCGGACCATCAGGTCCATTGCCTGCTCCTTGCTCCAGTTGTCGACGTGGATGCCCTGGTCGAGGATCGCGTTGGCCACCGCGCGCGCGTAGAACTTGAGCTGCATCAGCCGGAACAAGGGATCGTTGTCGAGGTAGCCGGCGTCGGCCATCATCCGCTCGGTGTAGACCGCCCAGCCTTCGGCAAACGGGCCGGAGCGGAACACCGCGCGCAGCGTCGAGGGATGGTTCACCGAGTGCGCGCCCTCGAGGTAGTGGCCGGGCATCGCCTCGTGGATCGTCAGCACGTGGATCATGTGCTTGTTGTATTCGCGCAGGAACGAATCGACCTGGGCGTCGTCCCAGTCCTCGGGGATCGGCGAGATCGCGTAGTAGGTGTCCAGGCCCTTGTCGAGCGGGCCGGGCGAGTCGCAGTAGGCGACGGCGACACCGCGCTGGAACTCGGGCATCAGGATGATCCTGACCGGGTCGTCGGGCACGGTGACCAGGTCGTGTTTCCGGGTGAAGGCGGTCGCGACGTCGAGCGTGTGCTCGGCGAACGGCACCACCTCGTCGCGGCCGGGCTTGTCGGCATAGGCCAGCTCCATCGCGGCCTCGATCGCGGCCTGGCGCTGGTCCTCGGTCGGCGAGGCGGGCGTCTCCGGCACGCTCTCGCGGCCCTCGAGCACGGTCTGCGCGACGACGTACATCTCGTCGCGGATGCGTGCCAGCTCGGCTTCCGCGCGCCGGTGGATGTCCTGGCGGGTCAGCGACGAATTCAGCGCGAACTTCAGCTTCTGGTCGTAGTGCTCGGCACCGATGCGGAACTCGCCCTTCGCATTCGGCACCAGGGTGCCGTCGAGCCAGGCCTGATGTTCCTCGACGGCGCCGCGCAGCGCCGCGACCGCCGCGTCCAGGCGCGCACGGTCCTCGGCGCCCAGCTGGTCGGCATTCGGGGTGATGAAGGTGTCGACGAGCGCCAGCACGCCCCTGTTCTGCGCGGCGACGGTACGGGCGTGGGTCGGCGGCACGCGTGCCGGGTCGAGGTTCTCGCGGGCCTGGGCGAAGATCGCCGGCAGCTTCTCCATGCGCGCGGTCGCCGACTTCAGGCGCTCGGGCAGCGGCGCGAACTCGCGCGCCATCAGGTTGTAGATCGCGCTCCCGGCCAGGCCGCTGTAGATCTGCGGATCCCAGGCCCAGCTCTGCGCCGTCTCGGTGTCCCAGATGCCGTACTCCAGCTGGTTGCGCAGGATCAGGGCGTCGACGTGGTTGTCGCGCGAGAGCTGCGAGGCGTCGATCGCGTCGAGCTCGGCCAGGGTGCGGCGGTTGAAGTCCAGGCCCGCCTGGCGGCCGGCCTCGGACAGGTCTTCGATCTCGCCGTCGAAACGGTGGTCGCCGATCTGCGTCGCCCACACCGGCGACAGCGCCAGCATCTGGTCGAGATAGCGCTGCGACAGCGCCGCGAACGCGGCATCGGCCTCGGACGCGGCAGTCGCGGACTGCGCGGGGTCCTGCGCGTTGGCGGAGGTGGCGGGCGCCTCGCCCTTGCAGCCGGCGAGGGCGGCGGCGAGCACGGCGGCGGCGAGCAGGGAAGGGCGCATGCGTAGGTTCCGGAGGTTGGGACAACGGGCAAGCATAGGTTCGTGTCGGCCGCCGTGCATGTGCCGATCGTGTCGATATGCCGCGCCGCGCCACGCGACGGGGATTTGACGCGCGTGGCGCCCGCACAGAAGAATCGGACGCTGTGCGGCCATCGCCGCGGGGAGGACGACATGCAGCGACGCGAATTCCTGGCCTGGGGCGGCGTCGGGCTCGGCAGCCTGCTGCTGCCCGGCGGCATCGGCCGCGCAATCGCCGCCGAGGAGCTGGTCTCAACGCTCGACGTCGCGCTGAAGAAGCGCCTGGCCGATGTCGCGCTGCAGGCCGCGACCGGCGGCGGCGCCAGCTACTGCGACGTGCGCATCGGCCGCTACCTGCGGCAGTTCGTGATGACGCGCGAGGACAAGGTCGAGAACGTCGTCAACGAGGAATCGACCGGCGTCGGCATCCGGGTGATCGCCGATGGCGCCTGGGGTTTCGCCGCGACCCGCCGGCTCGATCCCGACGGCATCGCCGAGGCCACGCGCCAGGCGCTGGCGATCGCCAGGGCCAACGCGCGCATCCAGACCGCGCCGGTCCGCCTGGCCCCGGTGCAGGGCGTCGGCGAGGTGACGTGGGCGACGCCGGTGCGTCGCAACGGCATGGCCGTGCCGCTGGAGGAAAAGGTCGCGCTGCTGATGGACGTCAACGCCGCGGCGACCGCCGCAGGTGCCGATTTCGTCAGCTCGCGGCTGTTCCTGGTCAACGAACAGAAGTACTTCGCCAGCACCGACGGCTCCTACATCGACCAGGACGTGCACCGGATCTGGGCGCCGTTCACCGTGACCGCGGTGGACAAGGCCAGCGGAAAATTCCGCACGCGCGACGGACTGTCGGCGCCGATGGGCCTGGGCTACGAATACCTGACGCCGGATCCGGCGCAGCGCTTCGAACTGCCCGGTGGCGTCGTCGCCTACGGCCAGGCCTACGACATGCGCGAGGACGCGGTCGCCGCCGCCGGGCAGGCACGCGAGAAGCTGCGCGCGCCGTCGGTGACGCCCGGCCGCTACGACCTGGTGCTCGATCCGTCGAACCTGTTCCTGACGATCCACGAGAACGTCGGCCATCCGCTGGAGCTCGACCGCGTGCTCGGCTACGAGGCCAACTACGCCGGCACCAGCTTCGCCACGCTCGACAAGCGCGAGGCGGGCTTCCGCTGGGGCAGCGACATCGTCGACTTCTTCGCCGACAAGACCCAGCCGGGCAGCCTCGGCGCGGTCGGCTTCGATGACGAGGGCGTGGCGACCAGGCGCTGGGACCTGGTGCGCGATGGCATCCTCGTCGACTACCAGGCCACGCGCGACCAGGCCCATATCCTCGGCAAGACCGAGTCCGACGGCTGCAGCTACGCCGATTCGTGGTCGAGCGTGCAGTTCCAGCGCATGCCCAACGTGTCGCTGGCGCCGGGCCGTACGCCGCTGACGGTGAAGGAGATGATCGCCGGCGTCGAGCGCGGCCTGTACATCCACGGCCGCGGTTCGTACTCGATCGACCAGCAGCGCTACAACGCCCAGTTCGGCGGCCAGCTGTACTACGAGATCCGCAACGGCGAGATCGCCGGCATGGTCGAGGATGCCGCCTACCAGATCCGCACGCCGGAATTCTGGAATGCCTGCAGCGCGATCTGCGACGCGCGCGACTTCCGCCTCGGCGGCTCGTTCTTCGACGGCAAGGGCCAGCCCAGCCAGGTCTCGGCGGTGTCGCACGGATCGGCCACGACGCGGTTCGATGGGATCAACATCATCAATACCGCCCGGAATCTGTGACCAGAGCAGAGATTTCTAACTCCGTCATTCCCGCTTTCGCGGGAATGACGGGATTTGCTGGATTGAGACATCCCGGGTGATCTCTATGCCAAAAGTCACTGGACGCTGCGCCGCGGCCGCGTCGAGAATCGGGAGGGCTCCGCAGGATGCGATGCCACCCTTGCCAACCCCGTCCACGGCGAACGCCGCTGCGGACCCGTTCCGGGAGAGCTCCCTTGCTTAGACGCGACTTCCTCGCCCTCGCTGGTGTCGGCGCGGGCGGCCTGCTGCTGCCTGCCGTGTTCGGCAGGGTCATCGCCGCCGAACAACTGCTGTCGACGCTCGACGTCGGCTTCAAGAAGCGGCTGGCCGACGCCGGCCTCAACGCCGCGACCGCGGCCGGCGCCAGTTACTGCGACGTGCGCGTCGGCCGCTACCTGCGCCAGTTCGTCATGACCCGCGAGGACAAGGTGCAGAACGTCGTCAGCACCGAATCGACGGGCGTCGGCGTACGCGTGGTCGCCGGCGGCGCCTGGGGCTTCGCCGCGACCAACACGCTGACCGAGCAGGGCGTGGCCGAGGCCGCGCGCCAGGCGGTGGCGATCGCGCAGGCGAACGCGAAGATCCAGACCGCGCCGGTACAGCTGGCGCCGGTCACCGGCGTCGGCGAGGTCTCCTGGCGGACGCCGATCGTCAAGAACGGCATGGAAGTCCCGGTCGAGGAGAAAGTGGAGCTGCTGCTTGGCGTCAACGCCGCGGCGCTGGAGGCGGGCGCCAGTTTCGTCAACTCGACGCTGTTCCTGGTCAACGAACAGAAGTACTTCGCCAGCACCGACGGCTCCTACATCGACCAGGACGTGCACCGGATCTGGGCACCGATGACGGTGACCGCGATCGACAAGGACAGCGGCAAGTTCCGCACCCGCAGCGGCCTGTCGTCGCCGATGGGGCTGGGCTACGAATATCTCGATGGCGCGGCGTCGGGCAAGGTCGTCTCGCCCAACGGCGTGGTCAACTACAGCGGTTCCTACGACATGCGCGAGGACGCGATCGCCGCGGCCCGGCAGGCGCGGGAGAAGCTGCGCGCGCCGTCGGTCAAGCCCGGCCGCTACGATCTCGTGCTCGACCCCTCGCACACCTGGCTGACGATCCACGAGTCGATCGGCCACCCGCTGGAGCTCGACCGCGTGCTCGGCTACGAGGCCAACTACGCCGGCACCAGCTTCGCCACGCTCGACAAGCGCGAGCAGCGCTTCCAGTACGGCAGCGACCTGGTCACGGTGTTCGCGGACAAGACCCAGCCGGGCAGCCTCGGCGTGGTCGGCTTTGATGACGAGGGCGTCGCCACCAAGCGCTGGGACATGATCACCGACGGCAAGCTCGTCGACTACCAGGCGATCCGCGACCAGGCCCACATCCTGGGCAAGACCGAATCGGACGGCTGCTGCTACGCCGATTCGTGGTCGAGCGTGCAGTTCCAGCGCATGCCCAACGTCTCGCTGGCGCCCGGCAAGGCGCGGCTCAGCGTCGAAGACATGATCAAGGACGTCGAGAACGGCATCTACATCATCGGCGACGGCTCGTTCTCGATCGACCAGCAGCGCTACAACGCGCAGTTCGGCGGCCAGCTGTTCTACGAGATCAAGGACGGCGCGATCGCCGGCATGGTCGAGGACGTCGCCTACCAGATCCGCACGCCGGAGTTCTGGAACGCCTGCGTCGCCATCTGCGACGAAAGCGACTACCGCCTCGGTGGCTCGTTCTTCGACGGCAAGGGCCAGCCGAGCCAGGTCTCGGCGGTCTCGCACGGTTCCTCGACCGCGCGTTTCAACGGCATCAACGTCATCAACACCGCGCGTTCGCTTGGCTAAGGAGCCCTGAACCATGACCATCTTCACCGAAGCCCAGGCGCGCGAGATCCTCGAGAAGACCGTGGCCCTGTCGACCGCCGACGAATGCACCGCGACCCTGTCGGGCGCCGTCGACGGCAACATCCGCTTTGCGCTCAACAACGTGTCCACCAGCGGCCTGGTCAGCAATGCCGAGCTGGCGGTGCAGGTCGCGTTCGGCAAGCGCGTCGGCACCGCCAGCATCAACGCCTTCGACGATGCCTCGCTGCAGAGCGTGGTCAGGCGTGCCGAAGACCTTGCGCGGCTGGCGCCCGAGAACCCGGAATTCCTGCCGGCGATCGGCAGGCAGGCGTACCGGCCCAGCCCGACGTTCAGCGAATCCACCGCGGCGATCACGCCGGAATTCCGCGCCAACGTGGCTGCCGGCTCGATCGGGCCATGCCGGGCGGAACAGCTGATCGCCGCCGGCTTCCTCGACGACGGCAAGCGCTTCGTCGCGTTCGCCAACAGCAACGGCAACTTCGGCTACCAGCAGGCGACCAGTTTCAACTACACCTGCACCGTGCGCACCGAGGACGGCCGCGGTTCGGGCTGGGTCGGCCGCAACCTCAAGGACGCCAGCGAGTTCGATGCCGGCCGCGACGTGCGCATCGCGATGCGCAAGGCCAGCGATTCGGCCGACGCGCAGGCGCTGGAGCCGGGCAAGTACACCGTGATCCTGGAACCCGCGGCGGCCGCGGGCCTGATCTCGTTCATGATGCGCTTCTTCGATGCGCGCACCGCCGACGAGGGCCGCAGCTTCCTGTCCAAACGCGGCGGCGGCAACAAGCTCGGCGAGCAGGTCTACGATCCGCGCGTCAATATCGTGGCCGACCCCTGGCATCCCGAAGCCGCGGTGATGCCGTGGGACGGCGAGGGCCTGCCGCGCGAGAAGATGGCGATCATCGAGAACGGCAGGATCGCCAACCTCGACTACTCGCGCTTCTGGGCGCAGCAGCAGGGCAAGCGCGCGGTCGGCCGCCCGGGCAACCTGCTGATGTCGGGCGGCGAGGCCTCGACCGCGGACCTGATCCGCGGCACCGACCGCGGCATCCTGGTCACCCGCACCTGGTACATCCGCATGGTCGACCCGCAGACCGTGCTGCTGACCGGCCTGACCCGCGACGGCACCTTCTACATCGAGAACGGCGAGATCAAGTACCCGCTGAAGAACTTCCGCTTCAACGAGTCGCCGGTGATCATGCTCAACAACATCGACGAGCTCGGCAGGCCGGTCCGTGTCGGCGGCGACGAGTCGTCGATGGTGATGATGCTGCCGCCGATGCGGCTCAGGGACTTCACGTTCACGTCGCTGTCGGATGCGGTATGAGGCAGGGACTGCCCGTGTCCGGGGCCTTCTCCCGCCCGCGGGAGAAGGGGGCGCGCAGCGCAGGATGAGGGCGCTCTCCGCATGACCCGCGCCCAGTTCCTGAAGTTGATGCTCGGCGGCGCGGGGGTCCTTGCGCTGCCGCCGCTCGCCGCGCAATCCGCCCGCTACGACTTCTGGTTCACCCGCCTGCGCTACGACTCGGGCGACTGGGACGTCGATGCGCGGATGCCGTCCAACGTGCTGACCTCGCTGATCGACTACACCAACCTGCGCGTCGACCCCGAGGAGCGCGTCGTCGCGCTGTCGGACCCGAAGATGCTGGCCGCGCCGTTCTGCTATCTCGCCGGCCACAAGCTCGTGGAGTTCAATCCGGCCGAACGGCGCAACTTCGAGCGCTACGTGCGCAGCGGCGGTTTCGTGTTCGTCGACGACTGCAACCACGACATCGACGGCCTGTTCGCGAAGTCGTTCGAGGCCCAGGTGGCGGCGATCTTCGGCGCCGGCGCGCTGAAGAAACTGCCCAACAGCCACCCGCTGTACAGCAGCTTCTTCCGCTTTCCCGACGGCCCGCCGGCGACCAGCTTCGAGCTCAACGGCTGGGGCGACGACCTGGTCCACGACTACCTCAAGGGCATCGAGATCGACGGGCGCCTGGCCGTGCTCTACAGCAACAAGGACTATGGCTGCGAATGGGACTACGACTGGCGCAACAAGCGTTTCCTCGCCGACGACAACACGAAGTTCGCGGTCAACATCGTCATGTACGCGCTGACCGCATGACCGCTTTCCACCGGCGCACGCTTGCCTGCGGCGGATTCCGCGCCGAACGCCGCACCGCGCGCGAGCCCGCGCCCACCGATCCATACAGGACTGCCGCATGACCGTTTCCAACCCCACCGAAGCCGACCTCGATGCCTGGCGCGAGCGCCTGGAGGCGCTGCGCGGCGCGATCGGCCAGGCCGTCGTCGGCCAGGCGGCGGTCGTCGAGCAGTTGCTGATCGGCCTGCTGGCCGGCGGGCACTGCCTGCTCGAAGGCGTGCCCGGCCTGGGCAAGACGCTGCTGGTGCGCACGCTGGGCCAGGCGCTGGACCTGCAGTTCCGCCGCGTGCAGTTCACGCCGGACCTGATGCCCAGCGACATCCTCGGCACCGAGCTGCTGGAGGAGGACCACGGCACCGGTCACCGCCATTTCCGTTTCCAGGAAGGCCCGGTCTTCACCAACCTGCTGCTGGCCGACGAGCTCAACCGTACGCCGCCCAAGACCCAGGCCGCGCTGCTGGAGGCGATGCAGGAACGCACCGTCAGCCAGGCCGGCGTGACCCGCCCGCTGCCGTCGCCGTTCTTCGTGCTGGCGACCCAGAACCCGATCGAGCAGGCCGGCACCTATCCGTTGCCGGAGGCACAGCTGGACCGCTTCCTGCTGCACATCGCGCTGGCGTATCCGGACGAGGCCGAGGAACAGGCGATCCTGGCGCAGACCACCGGCAGCGCGGCTGCCGACGTCCCGCGGGTGATGCATGCCGGCGACGTGCTCGCGCTGCAGGCGCTGGTGCGCGAGGTCCACGTCGGCGACGACCTGCTGCGCTGGATCACCCGGCTGGTGCGCGCGACGCGTCCCGGCGACGGGGCGCCCGATGTCGTGCGCGACTACGTGCGCTGGGGCGCCGGTCCGCGCGCGGGGCAGTCGCTGGTGCTGGCATCGAAGGCGCGCGCGCTGCTGCACGGCCGTCTCGCGGCGACGCGCGAGGACGTGGTTGCGCTGCTCGCGCCGGTGCTGCGGCATCGCCTGCTGCTGTCGTTCGCGGCCGAGGCCGAGCGCAGGACGCCGGACATGGTGATCGCCGGGCTGCTGCAGGCCGTGCCGTTCGACGCGGGCTGATCTTCCCCGCATGACCTCCGATCCGATTCCGCCGTCGCTGCGTGCCCGGCTGGCCGGCTTGCGGATCGTGCCGCGGCGCGCGGCCGGGCGTGGCGGGATCGGCCTGCACGCCAGCCGCAGTCGTGGCGCGGGCCTGGAATTCGCCCAGTACCGCGCGTACGAGCCCGGCGACGAGCCGCGGCAGATCGACTGGAAGCTGTACGGACGCAGCGACCGCTTCTTCGTCCGCGAGGCCGAGCGCGAGAGCCCGCTGCGGCTGTGGATCCTGCTCGATGCCAGCGCATCGATGGCGCAGGCCGACGAGGCGCGTCCGGACTGGTCGCGCTTCGATGCGGCGCGGCTGCTGGCCGCGTGCATCGCCGAGGTCGCGTTGCGGCAGGGCGATGCCTTCGGGCTGATCGTCCTGCACGACGGCGGCCTGGGGCTCGTGCCGGCCGATGGCGGGCTGCGCCAGCGCGACCGGCTGCGCCTGCAACTGCAGGCGCTCGTGCCGGGGCGCGCGTTTCCGTCGGGTGCGCGGTTGTCGCCGGTGTGGGAACGCATCGGCAGCGACGATCTGGTGGTGGCGATCGGCGACTGGTTCGACGACAACGCGGTCGCATTGCTGGAGAAGCTCGCCGCGGCCGGCCGCGAGGTCGTCGCCCTGCAGCTGCTGACCGTCGAGGAGCGCGACTTCCCGTTCCGCGACGGGCGCCGCTTCGTCGATCCGGAAACCGGCGAAGCGCTGCTCGGCGATGGTCCGGCGCTGCGTGCCGGGTATCTGGAACGCTTCGGCGAGGCGCAGCGCGCACTGCGTGCGCGCTTTGACGCGGCCGGCATCCGCTTCGCGTCCGCGGCGCTCGACGCGGAGGCCGATGCGGTGCTGCAGCCGCTGTTCGGTCCACAGGCCCCGGGACGCGGCCGATGAACCTCGCCTTGCTCCTGCCCGGTGCGCTGGCCGCGCTGCTTGCCCTGGCCGTGCCGCTGCTGCTGCATCTCGCGCGACGCACCGAGCAGCGGCCGACCCCATTCGCCGCGCTGCGCTGGCTGCGCCGGCAGCCGCGGCCGAGGCGGCGGCTGCGTTTCGACGACTGGCCGCTGCTGCTGGTGCGGCTGCTGCTGCTCGCGCTGCTGGCGCTGTGGCTGGCACGACCGGTGCAGGTCGGCGAAGCGGCGCGCACCCACTGGATCGCCGTCGTGCCGGGTGTCGATCCCGCGGCGGTGCGCGCCGACGGGGATGAGGCGCGCCTGCACTGGCTGCTTCCGGGATTTCCGGCGCTGGACGACGGGCAGGCTGCCGGCGCGGATGCCGGTCCGGCGGACGCGTCGCCCTCGAGCCTGCTGCGGCAGCTGGATGCCGAACTCCCCGCGGACGCACGGTTGACGGTCTTCGTGCCGGAAGTCCTCGACGGCGTTGATGCACAGCGCATCGTGCTGTCGCGCCAGGTCGACTGGCGTGTCGTGCCGGGCGGGTCAGCAGCCGCGGATCGGGTGTCCGCCGCCGCACCCCCGGTGCTGCAGGTGCGCCACGATGCCGCGCACGCGCCGGCCGCGAACTGGCTGCGGGCCGCCGCGCAGGCGTGGCGGCCCGACGATGCGGCGCCGCCGGCATTGGGGGACGACGCATCCGTGGCGCCGCCGGGCGACACGCGCAGCGTCCTGGTCTGGCTGCGCGCGGACGCGCTGCCGCCGCCGGTGATCGACTGGATCGAAGGGGGCGGCACCGCGCTGGTCGATGCCGCGACCACGGGCATCGACCGTGATGCGATGCAGGTGGCATGGTCCGACGAGGCCGGGCAGCCATTGCTGTTCGCCCGGCCGCTCGGGGCAGGCCGGATGCTGCAGTTCGCGCGCCCGCTGACCGCCGCCGCGATGCCGGACCTGTTGGCGCCGACGTTTCCGGGTGCGCTGCGCGCGCAGCTGCAGCCAGTGCCGGAACCGGCACGCGTGCGCGCGCTCGATCACGCGCCGGGCACCGGCGCGCGCGGCCATGCGCAGCCCCCGCGCGACCTGCGCCCGTGGCTTGCGGCATTGATCGCGCTGCTGTGCGTGCTGGAGCGCTGGATGGCGACCGCGCGTCGTCGGGTCGTGGCGTCGTGAGCCCCGCGGCGGACATGGCCCCGCAGTTGCGGCAGATGCTGCGCGGGGCCCGCTGGCGTGCGATCGCAGGTGTCGCCGCGATCGCAGGCGCGGCGGTGCTGGCGGTCGTCGCCATTGCCCTGCGGGTCGGGACGCCATGGGTTGCCGTGGTGCTGGCGGCAACGGGCAGCGCGATCGCCGCGGCGATCGCGGCGCAGCGTGCGCGCCGCCGCGACCGCACCTGGCTGCTGCGCCGGCTCAATGCCGGTCGCGGCGACATGGACGACAGCGCCGATCTGCTGTTCGCCGACGACCGGCAACTGGCACCGTTGCAACGGTTGCAGCGCGCGCGCCTGCTTGCGCGCCTGCCGGCCGGTCGGCAGGCGCTCGCGCCGCCGCCGCTGCCCTGGCGCTGGATCGGCATCGCGTGGGCGCTCGCATCGATCCTGTGCGCGTTCGCGGTGTTCTGGCCGGCGACCCCGCCGCAGGACCGGCAGCCGAGCCCGACGGCCGCCGCGGCGGCCGGCGCGGCCGCACCGCGCATCGTGGAGGCGACCCTCCATGTCGCGCCGCCGGCCTACACCGGCCTGCCGGCGCGCGATGCCGAAACCCTGGCGGTGCAGGCGCCGGCCGGCAGCACGTTGCGCTGGACCCTGCGGTTCTCCGCACCGCCCGATGGCGTGGCGCTGCGCTTCCACGATGGCGGAACGCTGCCGCTGGTCCGCGAGGGGGAGTCCTGGACGACCACGCAGGTGCTGGCGCGTTCGACGCTGTACCGCATCGTGCCGACCGTCGGTGGCGTCGACCTGCCGGCCACCGACGAGGCGACCGCGCGGCTGTGGCGGCTCGACGCGGTCGCCGACCGGCCGCCACGGGTCCGCGTGCTGCAGCCCGCGGACACGCTGACGATGCTGGCGCCCGGCCAGCGTCGCTGGGATCTGCGTTTCGAGGCCGAGGACGACCACGGCATCGCCGCCGATGCGACCCTGCGGCTGACGCTGGCGCTGGGCACGGGCGAGAACATCACGTTCGTCGAGCGCAGCCTGCCGCTGCGCGGCGACGGCGACGCGCGCACGAAGCGGTACGCGATCGCGATCGATCCGGTCGCCCAGGGGCTTGCCGAAGGCGGGGATCTCGTCGCCCAGCTCGAGGTCGGCGACAACCGCGCGCCGCAGCCGCAGCGCGCGCGCAGCCCGAGCCTGATCCTGCGCTGGCCCGTGCCGGCGCCGCCGGATGCCGATGGGCTCGAAGGCCTTGCGCGCGACGTGCTGCCGGCGTACTTCCGCAGCCAGCGCCAGGTCATCATCGACGCCGAGGCGCTGCTGCGCGAGAAGCCGCGGCTGGCGGCGGACACGTTCGCGACGCGATCGGACACGATCGGCGTCGACCAGCGCCTGCTGCGGCTGCGCTATGGCCAGTTCCTCGGCGAGGAGAGCGAGGGCGGCCGCCGCCCGTTGCCCACCGCCGATGCCGACGATGCGCCGCCCCCGCCCCCGCGCAGACCGTTGCCGATCGACGACTACGGGCAGGACGATGCGCCCGCGGTTTCCGACGACGCGCACGACACGGACGGACACGCTCGCGACCACGGGCACGACGGCGCGACGGCCCCTGCGGGCGCCGGCGGCCATGATCACGACCATGATCATGACCACGGCCCCGGCGAGCCGGATGCCGGAACGCCGGTGTTCGGCCGCGCCGAGGACGTGCTCGCCGAGTTCGGGCATACCCACGACCTGCCGGAAGCGGCGACGCTGCTCGACCCGAAGACCCGCGAACTGCTGCGCGGCGCCCTGCGCGAGATGTGGCAGTCCGAACTGCACCTGCGCCAGGCCGCGCCCGACCAAGCGCTGCCGTACGCGAACCGCGCGCTGGAGCTGATCAAGCAGGTCCAGCAGGCCGATCGCATCTATCTGGCGCGCGTCGGGCAGCAGTTGCCGCCCGTCGACCCGACGCGGCGGCTCGGCGGCGACCGCGACGGCATCGCGCCGCGGCGCGTGCCCGATGTCGTGCGCGACGACGACGGCGCCGCGCTCGATGCAGCGTGGACCGCACTGCTCGATCCGGGGACGGCCGGTGCGGGGGCCGATACTGTCGAACCGGACCTCGATGCCCTCGAGGCCTGGCTGCGATCGCATCCGTCGCGCATCGAGGATCCGCTGGCGCTGGTCGCCGCGATCGACGCCCTGCGACGCGAGCCGGCCTGCGACGATTGCAGGCAGGCCCTGCGTGCCGCCTTGTGGACCGCGCTTCGGCGCCCGCCGCCCGCCGTCCTGCGGCGCGCGCCGGTCGACGCGGCCGGTGCGCGCTATCTCGATGGCCTGCGCGGGGAGGCGGGCCCATGACGCCGGAGCGGATCATCGCCATTGCGCTCGTCGCCGCCGTCGCTGTCGCGACGTTGCGGCTGCTGCTCGGCACCCGTCGCAGTCCGGCCGCGGCGCGACCGCGGACATGGCGCGTCGTCGCGATCCTCGTGCTGCAGGCGGCGGCCGCCGGCCTGCTGTACCTGACCCTGCTGCCGCCATCGCTGCCGGCCGCGTCCGGCACGCTGGTGGTCGCGACCGCGGGGGCGACGCGTGCGCAGCTCGATGCCGCCGCGGGCGACCGCGTCGTGTCCTTGCCGGAGGCGGGCGAGGTCGCGGGCGCGGACGCGGTGCCGGATCTGGCGACCGCGCTGCGCCGCCACCCGCGGACCGCGCGCCTGCACATCGTCGGCGCCGGGCTGGAAGCGCGCGACCGCGATGCGGTCGACGGACGTGCGGTGGCGTTCTCGGCAGCGCCGCCGCCGCGCGGCATCGTCGCCGTGTCGGCACCGGATGCGGTCGCACCGGGACAGCGCTTCGTCGTGCACGGGCGCGTCGCCGGCGTCGACGACGCGCGCATCGCGCTGCTGGACCCCGCGGGCCGTCGCGTCGCGGTCGGCACGCCGGACGCGGCGGGCAGGTTCGCGCTGGATGCCACGGCGCGGATCGCGGGCACGGCGCTCTACGCGCTGCAGCTCGGCGATGGTGTCGATGCGATCGTCGAGCGCCTGCCGGTGCCGGTGTGGACCCTCGCGCAGACGCCGCCGCGGGTCCTGCTGCTGGCGGCCGCGCCGAATCCGGAAACCAAGTACCTGCGGCGCTGGGCCGACGATGCCGGGCTGTCGACGCGCCTGCGCATCGAGCTCGGCGGTGGCGCGCGCGTCGCCGATCCGGGGACCTCGCTCGACCGCGCCGCGCTCGCGGCGCTCGATCTCGTGGTGTCCGATGCGCGTGCGTTCGCCAGCCTCGGCCCCGCGCAGCGCGCGGCCCTGCGCGAGGCCGTGCAGGGCGGGCTCGGCGTGCTGGTGCACGCCCCGGGCGGGATGCCGGATGCGCTGCGCCCCCAGCTGCGCGCGTTCGGACTCGACGTCGCCGCGGAGACGAACGCACGTCCCCTGCAGTTCGCGGCGGACACGCGCGATGTCGCGGTCCTGCGCGCGCGGCTCGGCGGGGGCAGCGACGACGCGCCGTTCGATGCCACGCTCGCGACCGAAGCGCTGCCGACGCTGGCGTATCGCCCGTTGCGCGGCGATGCGGCCGCGTTCGACGGCCTGCGCGGACCGGACGATCTCGCGCTGTGGCAGGCACTGGGGCGGGGCCGCATCGGCGTGACCGCCATCGAGGACAGCTGGCAGCTGGCGACCGCCGGCCGCGGCGACGTGCATGCGGAGCTGTGGAGCGGCTGGTTCTCCACGCTGGCGCGTGCGGGCGACGCCGCCGCGGTCGACGTCCGCGGCGAACGCCGGGTCGGCCAGCGGCTCGTGCTGTGCGGCCTCGGCGCAGACGACCGTGTCGTCGCGCCCGACGGTGGTCCGGCGCAGTTGCAGGTCGATCCACGGGCAGGGGAAGGAGACTGCGCGGGATTCTGGCCCCGCCTTGCCGGGTGGCACCGCGTGATCGCCGACGATGGCGTCGAACGCCCGTTCCACGTGGCATCGCCCGACGTCGGCATCGCGCTGCATGCGGCGGCGCTGCGCGATGCGACCGTTGCCCTTGTACGCGAATCGGGCACGGCAGCGTCCGGCGACATGCGTGCAGCGCAGCCGCGACGCGGTGCGTCCTGGCCCTGGTTCGCGGCCTGGCTGGCGGTCGTCGCCGGGCTGTGGGCGCTGGAGCGTTCGACGCTCGGACGAGGCGACGGCAAGGGCTCCGTCGCGTCGCGCGGCGGCAGGTCATCGCATCCGGGTTGAAGCCTCGCGGTGCCTGCTGCAGACTCGGGCGACACCTCGATACCTTGAACGCGTTGTCCGGCGCGATCGATGCCCCGATGCGGGCGTGACGGGCCGGTCGCCCGATCCCTGCCTGTCGCCGTTCCGCGGCAGGCGCCCCGCGGCGCGCGACGCGATGCCGCGTCGATCACCAGGAGTCTCTCCATGCCTTCACGTCGCGATTGCCTGAAACTCACCCTCGGTGCCGGCCTGTCGCTGGCCCTGCCGTCCGCCGCGTTGCTGGCCGCCACCCGGCAACCCCTGCTGACCCGCGCCATCCCGTCGAGCGGGCAGCAGTTGCCGCTGATCGGGCTGGGCAGTTCGGCCACGTTCTCGCAGGTGGCGCGCAGCGAGGACATCAGCGCGTTGCGCGAGGTGCTGCGGACCCTGATCGACCAGGGCGGCAAGGTATTCGATACCGCGCCCAGCTATGGCGCCTCGGAGGAAGTGGCCGGCCGGATCGCGACCGAACTGGGCATCACCGACGAGATCTTCTGGGCCACCAAGGTCAACGTGGCCGGGCGCGAGCCCAACGCACAGGCCGATCCGGCGGCGGCGCGGGCGCAGATCGAAACCTCGTTCGAACGCATCGGCAAGCCGGTCGTCGACCTGATCCAGGTCCACAACCTCGGCGACGTGCCGACCCAGCTCGGCATCCTGCGCGGGCTCAAGGAAGCCGGTCGGGTGCGCTACGTCGGCGTCACCTCGACCAGCAAGCCGGCGTACCCGCGGTTGATCGAGGTGATGCAGAACGAACCGATCGATTTCATCGGCGTCGACTACGCGATCGACAACCGCGACGTCGAGGAGACGATCCTGCCGCTGGCGGCCGAACGCGGCATCGGCGTGCTGGTCTACGTGCCGTTCGGCCGCACCCGCCTGTGGAACCGGGTCGGCGACCGCGCGCTGCCCGAATGGGCGGCGGAATTCGATGCGACGACCTGGGGGCAGTTCTTCCTGAAATACGTGGCCGCGCATCCGGCGGTGACCTGCGTCACCCCGGCGACCAGTCGTGCCAGCAACCTGATCGACAACCTCGGCGCCGGACGCGGCCGGTTGCCGGACGCGGCGCAGCGGCAGCGGATGATCGAACTGGTCGAGTCACTGCCGGCAGCCTGATCCGGGCGGTCGCGCGTCCCGCGCGCTACCCTCTCCACTGCGGTGGCGGCGACCTCAGCCTTCGTCTTCCTCGAACTCGACCAGCGCGTCGAGGTCGAACGCCAGCGCCTCGACGGCCTCGCGGACCTTGCGCGCGGTCGACGGATTGCCGGCCTCGACCTCGATCTCGTGCATCTGCGGGCCTTCGACGTCACTCAGGCCCGCGGAACTGGAGTCGGCATCGTCCATGTGCGGCATCAGGTCGTCGATCTCCTCGACGTGCTCGATGCCCTCCACGCTCTGCAGGAGATTGATGACCGCACGCGCGGTGTCGTCACTGCCGGTCAGGCGGATGCGGAGCATGGACATGTCGGTTCCTCGTGGGACGGGGAACCGCAGGCTAGGCAGCGGCGGGCCAAGGCGGCGTGATGAGCGCGTTGCCTGATGAACGCGTTGCCCGCAGGCGCCGCGGCGGGAACGGCGGATCGCATGCGCGTCGCATCACGTCCGCGGGCTTGCGCCGCGCAGCCGTTCGAACGCCAGCGTCGGCGCAGCGTGGTAGTGCACTTCGCCGGTTTCGACATAGCCCAGCCGTGCGGCCAGCCGGCGCGAGGCCGCGTTGTCCGGATCGATGATGCAGACGCTGCGGCCGCCGAACGGCTGCGCGTCGAACCAGGCATGCATCGCGGTCGCGGCCTCGCTTGCGATGCCGCGGCCCTGCGCCTCGCGCGCGAACACCCAGGAGGCTTCCGGCGAGCGGTCGAAGTCCGGTCCCAGCCCGCGGTGGAAATCGGCGAAGCCCGCGCCGCCGAGGAACCGGCCGGAGTCGCGTCCGGTCACCGCGAAGATGCCGTAGCCGAATGCCTGCCAATGGCCGATGTAGCGCAGCAGGCGGTTCCAGACGTCCTCTTCCGGAGGCGGCGCCGGCGCGATGTGCCGGACGACCTGGGGATCGGACAGCATCGCGTGGATCGCGGCGAAATCGCCGATCTGGTGCGGCCGCAGGCGCAGGCGCGGGGTCTCGATCGTGGTCACGGCGCCAGCCGCACCGGCACGCCGATGTTGCACAGGTCGATGTGCCCGGCCGGCTGCAGGTACCAGTCGTCGCGGCGGTTGCGGCGCGATTCGACGACCGCGTCGAACAGCGGCGTGTCGGTACGCAGTACTTCGATCGGCGTGCGCTGCGCGGCGGGCACCTCCGAGGCGAGCCGGATCGCGCGAATCGGCGTGCGCTGCGCGGGGTCCTCGTAGAAGCCCAGCGGGCCGCTGCCGCGCGGCAGCACGCTCAGCAGCTCCATGCCCTGCAGCACGCGGCCGACGATGGTGATGTTGCGGTCGAGCTGGCGCGGCGACTGGCCGATGACGACGTACAGCTCGGTGCCGTTGCTCGAATCGGCGGCCATGTCGCGTCCGGCGCCCAGGGTGCCGTAACAGTGCGCCAGCCAGGCGCGCCCGGTCCGCGCGTCGCGCGCGGCCGGGAAGCCGTCGACGAAGCCGGTCTGCGCGGCCCAGCCGTCGGGATCGGGCAGGGCGTGGAACGCGAGACCGGCCGCGGAACGGTCGAACTCCGCCGGCAACGCCGCTTTCGCGCCGCCGATCGGCTTGCCGGGCGCATCGTCCTCGGTGATGTCGCCGAACTGCACGACGAAGTTGTCCTGCGACCGGTACACGCTCAGCCCGTCCCAGAAGCCCTCGCGCGCCAGCGTGCGGATGTTGGCCACGTGTTCCGGAGCGAAATCCGCCGCCAGTTCGATGACCACGCGGCCGCCCGCCAATTCCATGTACAGCGTGTCCGCCGGGTCCGGCGTGCGCCAGTCCGCCGGCGTCGAGGCGTCGAGCAGCTCCTGGGTCGAGCGCGTCTCCGCGGTGCGCGCCGGGGCGCCGGACGCCGGCGTTGTCGTACAGCCCGGAAGCGCGAGGGCGAGCGCGGTGAGCAGCGGCGCGGCGGACAGCAGGGCGGAGCGGGACACGATGCGGGACATGGACGGATTCCGGGCGGCGAAGCCTGCGATTGTGGCCGAGTCGTGGTCGCACGTGACTACCGGCACATCCGCTATAGCGAACTTCGCAATAGGATCGATGTCGACCTAGCGGAGAAGGGACATGGCCGACAGCCTCGACGACAGCGACCCGCAGCTGCGCAAGTTCCAGAAGGAACTGAGCGCGGGCACGGTGTCGCTGGCGCTGCTGGCGGTGCTGGCCGGCAGCGAGGCGCCGATGTACGGCTACCAGATCGCCAAGCGGCTGGAACAGGTCGGCGACGGCGTGCTCAGCGGCAAGCAGAGCGCGCTGTATCCGGTGCTGCGCAACCTCAGCGCGGCCGGCCTGCTTGACAGCCATGTCGAACCGTCGGTCGCGGGTCCGCCGCGCCGCTACTACCGCATCACCGAGGCAGGGCGGACTTCCCTGCGCCAATGGGCCGCCGCCTGGCGTGCGACCCGCGATTCCGTCGACGCCGTCCTGGAGGGGATACGCACATGAACAGCAGCCGCCTGCCCAACAACATCCCCGAATATCTCGAACACCTGCGGCGCTCGCTGGCCGGCGCCGATCCCGCGCTGATCCAGGACGCGCTGTACGACGCCGAGGAATACCTGCGCTCGGAGCTGGCCGAGAACCCCGGCAGGAGCGAGGCCGAGGTCATCGCCGCGGTCGCGTCGAGCTACGGCGCGCCCGACGAGGTCGCCGACATCTACCGCGACACCGAGGTCACGGTGCAGACCGCGCTGCGGCCGCCCGCGCCGAAGCCGCGCAGTTCGCTGGTGGGCCGCTTCTTCGGCGTCGCCGCCGATCCACGCACCTATTCGTCGCTGTTCTACATGATGCTGTCGCTGGCGACGGGCCTGTTCTACTTCCTGTGGGTGGTGGTCGGCCTGTCGGTGTCGCTGGGGCTGAGCATCGCGTTGATCGGCATCCCGCTGCTGATCCTGTTCTTCGGCTCGGTGCGGCTGCTGTCGCTGGTCGAGGGGCGCGTCGTCGAGGTGATGCTCGGCGAGCGCATGCCGCGCCGGCCGCTGTACGCCGCGCGCGGACGCGACTGGATGCAGCGCATCGGCGACATGTTCACCGACGCGCGTACCTGGAGCACGCTGCTGTACATGCTGCTGATGCTGCCGCTGGGACTGGCGTACTTCACCATCGCGGTGTCGCTGCTCAGCTTCTCGCTGTCGCTGGTGGTCGCGACGCTGGCGCTGCTGCCCGGCGTCGACCTGAACGTGTACCTGTTCGGCCTCGACATCCCGAAGCACGCGCCGTGGCTGCTGCCGGCGGTGTCGGCGGTCGGCGTGCTGCTGCTGTTCGCCAGCCTGCACCTGTTCCGCGGCATCGGCCGCATGCACGGCGCGATCGCCAAGCATCTGCTGGTCAAGACCGCGCAGTACAGCTGAGCGCGGCGGCTTGCAGTACATGCATCGGGTCCTGACCCGCGTCGGGTCCAGATCCACGGACCGGCGACACCAAGGCGGGTCGCCGGTCCGCTCTATGTTCGGGGCGCAGTCCGACCCGACGCGCCCTCCGGCATCTCCGCGGTTACCCGCCCTGGCGTGACGACCGCTTCGCAGTGCGTTTGCGCGCGGCGGGCTTGTTCGCCGTCTTCGTCTTCGCCGCGGCGCCCGCCGCGGGCGGTGCATGTGCGGCGATGAAGTCGCGCACCTGCGGGTAGACCTGGTTGCGCCAGCGCCGGCCGCTGAAGATGCCGTAGTGGCCGGCGCCCTCGACGGTGATGTGCGCGCGGTCGGCCTTGGCCACACCCGTGCACAGCGTGTGCGCGGCGCGGGTCTGGCCTTCGCCGGAAATGTCGTCGAGTTCGCCCTCGATGGTCAGCAGCGCGGTGCCGGTGATCTTCGACGGATCCACGCGCTCGCCGGCGACGTCCCACTTGCCGCGCGGCAGCAGGTGCTCCTGGAACACCACGCGGATCGTGTCGAGATAGTAGTCGGCCGGCATGTCGAGCACGGCGTTGTACTCGTCGTAGAAGCGGCGGTGGGCGTCGGCGTCCTCGAGGTCGCCCTTGATCAGGTCCTGGTAGAAGTCCCAGTGCGATTCGAGGTGGCGTTCGGGATTCATCGCCATGAATCCCATGTGCTGCAGGAACCCGGGATAGACCAGACGGCCGTGGCCGGGATAGTTCAGCGGCACCGGGTTGATGACGTTCTGGCGGAACCACGACAGCGGCTTTTCCGTCGCGAGGTTGTTGACCGCGGTCGGCGACTGGCGGGTGTCGATCGGACCGCCCATCATCACCAGCGAGCGCGGCGTGGCCTCGCCGCGCGCGGCCATCAGCGAGACCGCGGCCAGCACCGGCACGGTCGGCTGGCAGACGCTGATCACGTGCAGTTCGTCGGCGCCGATGTGGCGGATGAATTCCTCGATGTAGGCGACGTAGTCGTCGAGCGAGAACTCGCCCGCTTCGGTCGGCACCATGCGCGCGTCGACCCAGTCGGTGACGAAGACCTTGTGGTCGCGCAGCAGGGTGCGCACGGTGTCGCGCAGCAGGGTCGCGTGGTGGCCGGAAAGCGGCGCCACGACCAGCACGGTCGGCTGCGCACGCATCACTTCCAGGTGCTGGAAGTCGTCGGTGTAGCGCTTGAAGCGCAGCAGCCTGCAGAACGGCTTGACCAGCGCGTCGAGCTGGACGACGGGATAGGTACGGCCGTTGTCGTTGTTCTCGACCTCGTGGATGCCGAAGGCCGGCTTCTCGTAGTCCTTGCCGATGCGGTAGAGCAGTTCATTGGTCGCCGAGATCTGGTCGGCGCCGGGCAGGTTGGACAGCCAGGTGGCGTCGTGCGCGAACGCCTTGGCGTTGGCATCGGCCAGCAGCGTCCATGGCTTCATCCAGGCGCGGCCCAGTTCGTGCAGTTGATAGAACATCGCCAGTCCGGCTCCAGGGTGCTGCGTCGCAGCATATAGTAGCCCCTGTTAACGATTCCGCACCGTGGCCGGGCCCGCGAACAGGCTGCGGACGCGGATCCACGCCGGCGCAGGTGCGGGAAAAGCCGCCGTTACGCGGTTTCCAGCGCGGTTGCGGCCTCCGCCAGCGCCGGGGACAGCCAGCAGTGCGAACCCAGTGCGCGGAAACCGGCGGCGGCGAAACGCTGGCGGTAGAAGCGGGCCGGCCGTTGCAGGAAGCCGTCGTCGTCGCCTTCGGCGCCGTCCCCGCGCGCGAAGCATTCGAGGAAGGCGATGCCGCCGGTCAGCTCGGCAAGGCCCGGCAGGCCGCGGTCGATCTCGCGCGCCGGCAGGTAGTGCAGCACGTCGCTGCAGACCAGCAGGTCGACCGGCGGGCACGGGCGCAGATGCTGGAAGTCGGCGAACGATGCCAGGCGCAGGTTGCGCGCGCGGCCATATCGGGCAACCGCGTATTCGCTGCTGTCGAAGCCCAGATAGCGTGCGTTCGGCCGCAGTTTCAGCAGCGGCGCGCGCCAGGCGCCTTCGCCGCAGCCGATGTCGAGCACGGTGCGCAGCGGGCGATCGAGGTGGTACTCGGCGGTCGCGACCGCCAGCGCGACCTTGCGCGCCAGCCGCTGCGGGCCGCCGATGCCGCCGGCGCGGTACCAGCGGTCGAAGTAGGCGCGGTCGTACTGCTTGTTCATCGGGCGGGGTCTGCGTGGCGGGCGGTCATTCTAGGGGCAACCATCCCGCTCCACGGAGGGCACGTGCGATCCTATGCGCCTGCCAGAGGAGCCAGCGCCGCATGCAAGCCTATCTGTGGACCAAGACCTTCCATCTCGTGTTCGTCATGGCCTGGGTCGCGGCCGCGTTCTATCTGCCGCGGATCCTGATCAACCTGGTCGAGGCCGGCGCGGCCGCCGACGTGCGCGCGCGGCTGGTGCTGATGGGGCGGCGGCTGTACCGCTTCGGCCACGTGATGCTGGGCCTGGCGCTGCTGCTGGGTCTGGTGCTGTGGCTGGGCTATACGGTGATCCCGGACTTCCCGACGATGGCGCCGCTCGGCAGTGGCGGCGACGGTTGGCTGCACGCCAAGCTGTTGCTGGTCGTGCTGCTGGTGGTGCATTTCGTCGTCGCCGGCCGCTGGCTGAAGGGCGTCGATGCCGGCCGCGCGCTGCCGTCGACGAAGACCCTGCGCTGGTTCAACGAGATCCCGGTGCTGCTGCTGGTCGGCGTGGTCTGGCTGGTGCTGGCCAAGCCGTTCTGACGTCCCGCCGTTGCGGTTGCCCGCCGCCGGCTGCGGAAGCGGGCAACCGGATCCGCGGCATGGCTCAAGTCTTGTCCGCGCGTTTCCTGCGCCGCGCACGATGCACGTCATGGGTCGCCGAGCCGATCGCACGGTCGGGCAGGGCGAAGTATTCGGGATGCTGCAGGGTGCGGTCCATGTCGCGCACGCCGCTCTCCCAGTGCTCGCGCAGCGGGATCTGGCCGAACGCGTAGTCCTTGCTCTGCTGCTCGTGCGGCTTGGTCTGGTAGATCAGGTGGATGATGTTGAACACGCGGTCGTCGAGGTAGGGCGACAGCGCCTCCTGCAGGTGCGGCGGCAGCTTGCGGTCCGGCAGCCGGGCGATCAGCTCCTTCAGCGAGGTGCGCAGCTTCTGCGCCATCTCGACCATCTGCGTCCCGTGGCGGGTGCGGCTGGAAAAGCGCACGTCCTTCATGCGTTCGAGCACGTCCATCATCGTCTGCGGACGCGGGCCGTGTGCGCTCCACAGGTCGACCTGGAACACCAGCGTGTCCTCGTGCGGGCGGCAGTCGAGGATGTATTCCAGCGGCGTATTCGACACGATGCCGCCGTCCCAGTACGGCTCGCCGTCGATCTCCACCGCGGGAAACGCCGGCGGCAGCGCGCCCGAGGCGAGGATGTGCTCGACCCGGATCGTCTCCAGCGCGCTGTCGAAGTAGCGGAAGTTGCCGCGGGTCACGCTGGCCGCGCCGACCGTCAGGCGGATGTCCGGGTCGTCGTTGATGCGGTCGAAGTCGACGAAGCGCAGCAGGGTCTCGCGCAGCGGCGTGGTGTCGTAGAAGCTCGTCGCCGCGTCGCTGCCGTCGCCGTACAGGAAGGGTGAGGCGGTGCGTGCCTCGAAGAAGCCGCGCTGGCCCTGCAGCAGCGCGCTGTAGGCGCTCATGCCGCGCGCCCACGACAGCAGCGCCGGGTGCTCGGGCAGGCCGGCGACGAGGGTGCGGATCGCCAGCGCCGACACCGCCATCGGCCCGGCCGGCTCGACGATCAGCTGCCAGAACGCGCGCAGCTGCGCGACGCGGGATTCGGGCGGGTTGCCGGCCAGGATCGCGGCGTTGATCGCGCCGATCGAGATGCCGGCGAACCAGTTGGGATCGATGCCGGCGGTGTGCAGGCGCTCGTAGACGCCGCACTGGTAGCCGCCGAGCGCGCCCCCGCCCTGCAGTACCAGCGCGACGGTGGGATAGCGCGCCACCTGCGCCTGCACCGCAGCGCTGGCGGGCGCGGCGTTCATTGCATGAACCAGCCGTGGCTGACGACGAGGCTCTGGCCGGTCAGCGCATTGGTCTCGAACGCGGCCAGCGTCAGCGCGACGTTGGCGACGTCGTCGACGGTGGTGAACTCGCCGTCGACGGTGTCCTTGAGCATGACGTTCTTCACCACGTCCTCCTCGCTGATACCCAGTTCCTGCGCCTGCTCGGGGATCTGCTTCTCGACCAGCGGCGTACGCACGAAACCCGGGCAGATCACGTTGGCCCGCACGCCGTAGGCGGCGGCCTCCTTGGCGACCGTGCGCGCCAGGCCGAGGATGCCATGCTTTGCGGTGACGTAGGGCGCCTTCAGCTTCGAGGCCAGGTGCGAATGCACCGAGCCCATGTAGATGATCGCGCCGCCGTCGCCGCGCTTCTCCATGTCGCGCAGGCACTCACGCGTGGTCAGGAAGGCGCCGTCGAGGTGGATGGCGAGCATCTTCCGCCAGTCGGCGAGGCTGAAGTCGGTGACCTTGTTGACGATCTGGATGCCGGCGTTCGACACCAGGACGTCGACCTTGCCGTAGCGGGCGACGACGGCGGCGATGCCGTCAACGACCTGGGCCTCGTCGGTGACGTCCATCGCCACCGCCAGCGCGTCGCCGCCGGCGTCGCGGATCGCCGATACGGTGGCCTCGGCGGCGTCGAGCTTGAGGTCGGCGATCGCGACCTTCGCGCCGGCGCCGGCATAGACCTCGGCGATGCGCTTGCCGATGCCGCTGGCCGCGCCGGTGACCACGCAGACCTTGCCATCGAGACGGTTCATGCTGTTGCTCCGGAATTGCGGGAGTTCCAGCTTAGCCGCAGCCGATGACGGCTGCCTCGTACCTTGGTGCAGCTTGCCCGCCGCGCGGTGGCGGGCCACGGGGCCCGCCGTCCGCCCGCCGGTTACTCGTTACTCGGCCGTCGCCGGCGCCGGGGCCGGGACGGGCTGCAGGCGTGGCAGCTCGACCGGCACGCCGTCGGCATTGCAGCGGCCCTGGGCGCACAGCTGCGCGCGCAGCGCCGGCGTGGCCTGCACGAGGATGTGGTAGATCACGTTCTGCTCCATCGTGCCGCGCACCGCGTCGCTGCCCGGGCCGCGGGCCCAGATGCCGACGTCGTCGCCGCCATGGGATTCGCTGTTCATCGGCACCAGCGCCTCCTGCATGAAATCCGGATGCTCGGTGTCGACCTCGAGCAGGTCCGGCCGGCCGTCGGCGGGCTGGAAGCGGCTGGGCTTGTGCAGGTGGGTCTTGGGGCCGGCCGGCTGCTGGTTGCTGGCGCCGGTGTAGCCGGGACCGTTGGCGTAGACCAGGGTGGTGTAGGTCAGACCGGTGGCGTCGAGCGCATAGGCGTTCGGGTCGTCGTCCTCGTTGACCCGCCCGCGCACCTTGCCGAGGATCGGGTTGCCGCGCACCGGGTAGCCGACGAAGTTGAGCGTGTGCGAATGGTCCGCGGTGACCAGGATCAGGGTGTCGTCGGCCGAGGTCATCTCGGCCGCGGCCTGCACCGCGCGCGACATCGCCACGGTCTCGTCGAGCGCGCGGAAGGCGTTGCCTTCGTGGTTGGCGTGGTCGATGCGGCCGCTCTCGACCAGCAGCACGTAGCCGTTGCCGTCGCGCTGCAGGTTCTCGATCGCGAAGCGGGTCATCTCGGCCAGGTCCGGCTCGCCGTCGTCGCCGCGGTCGCGATCGTGCTCGTACTGCATGTGGTCGTATTCGAACAGGCCGAGCACCGCGTCGGCAGCGGCCGACGCGCGCAGCTGCGCGGTGTTCCAGACATAGGTCCCGCCGGGATTGGCGGCCAGCCATTCGGCCGGCAGGTTGCGTCCGTCGAGACGCTGGCCGACCTTGTCGGGGTTTTCCGGGTCGCGCTCGGACACCGGCAGGAACTCGCCGCGCCCGCCGCCCATCAGCACCCGCGGGCCGCGGCCGGCGTCGAAGTCGAGCAGTTGCTGGGCGATGTCGCGGCAGCCGGCGGCGACGGCCTCTTCGGGCAGGTCGGTGTCGTTCTCCCAATTGCGCTCGGGCACGTGCGCGTAGGTCGCCGCCGGCGTCGCATGGGTCAGGCGCGCGGTGGTGACGATGCCGGTGGCGAGCCCGGCGTCGCTGGCCAGGCGCAGCCAGGACTGCAGGTGGCGGCCCTGGCTGTCGGCGCAGTCGAAGCGGTTGCCGGCGGAGACGCCGATCGCGCCCATGTGCGATTTCACCCCGGTCGCGATCGCGGTCATCGTGCCGGCCGAATCGGGCGTCTGCGAATCGGTGTTGTAGGTCTTGGACAGGCCGGTATTGGGGAAGTGCTCCCAGCTGAGCTGGTTCTCCTCGCCGCTGCGGCCGGCGCGCTGGCCCTCGAGGATGCGCGCGGCGGCGACCGTGGTCAGGCTCATGCCGTCGCCGAGGAACACGATGACGTTCTTCGCGTTGCCGGCCATCGCGCCGTTGCCGGCCGCGCGCGACGCGCCGCTGCGGTACCACCATTCGGCGGTTTCGTCGGCGCGGGTGGCCGCGGACGGCACGTCGACGGAGACGGCGGCGGCGCGGTCCGGGGTGGCGGCGCAGGCCGCCAGCAGGGCGGTGGCGAGGCCGGTGGAGATGGCCTGGAGCAGGCGGTGACGCGACATCGGCAGGGATCCTGTGCGGGTTGGCAGCCGGCAATTATGCGGGTCTTCAGTGTCCCGCCAATGACACGCCGACGTTTCGGCGATGCCGTCGCCACGCCGACAAGGGTCCGGTATGGTGCCCAATTCCGCGTCCGGCGCCGCCATGTCCCTGTTTTCGTCGCTGTTTTCCGCCTGGTTCCGCATTCCGTTCTGGCAGCGCGTGCTCGGCGCCTTCGTGCTCGGCGCCCTGGTCGGCTGGCTGATGGGGCCGGCGGCCGGCACCTGGCTGCAGCCGCTGGGCACGCTGTACGTCAACCTGATCCGCATGATCGCGGTCCCGCTGGTGTTCTTCGCGGTCATCAACGCGGTGTCGGCGTTGCACGGGCAGCAGTCGATCGCCGCGCTCGGCGGCCGTACCTTCGGCTGGTTCGCCGCGACCGCGGTGCTCGCGGTCGGCGTCGGTTTCGCGGCCGCCTACCTCTTCAATCCGGGGTTGAGCGTCGAGGCCGGCTCGCTGACTCCGCCGGCCGACTACACCCCGCGCGAGGTGCCGACGCCGGTCGAGGTGCTGCTCAATGTCGTGCCGACCAATCCCTTCGCGGCGCTGGCGGAAGGACGCATCCTGCAGGTGATCTTCTTCGCCGGCCTGCTCGGCTTCGCCCTGGTCAAGCTCGGCGCGCGGGTCGCGGCGCTGCGCACGCTGGTCGGGCAGGCCAGCGACGCGATGATCCAGGTCACCCGTTTCGTGCTGGAGATGACCCCGCTGGGGACCTTCGGCCTGATCGCGGCGCTGGTCGGCACCTACGGCTTCGACAAACTGCTGCCGCTGGGCAGCTTCGTCGTTGCGCTGTACGTCGCCTGCGCCGCGCACATCGTGTTCGTCTACGGCGGGCTGCTGCTGGCGCACGGGCTCAATCCGCTGAAGTTCTTCCGCGGCGCCGCGCCGGGCATGCAGGTCGCGTTCGTCAGTTCGTCGAGCCTGGCGTCGATGCCGGTGGCGCTGCGCGCGGTCACCCACAACCTCGGCGTCAACAGGGACTACGCCGCGTTCGCGGTGCCGCTGGGCGCGACCATCAAGATGGACGGCTGCGGCGCGATCTATCCGACGCTGGCCTCGGTGTTCATCGCCCAGTACTTCGGCATCGAGCTGAGCTTCGCCCAGTTCGCTGCGATCCTGCTGGCCTCGGTGCTGGGCAGCTTCGGCACCGCCGGCGTGCCCGGCACGGCGGTGGTGATGGCGACCGTGGTGCTGTCGGCCGCCGGGCTGCCGCTGGAAGGCCTGGGCCTGCTGCTGGCGATCGACCGGATCCTCGACATGATGCGCACGATGACCAACGTCACCGGGCAGATGCTGGTGCCGGTGCTGGTCGCCCGCGAGACCGGGCTGCTGGACCGCGACGTCTACGAGGCCGCGTCGAGCAACGTCGGGCTCGACGACGAGCCGGAGACGGCGCGGGAAGCCCGGGAGCCGGCATCGTCGCTGGATCGCCACGACTGACGCGGCCGCGGGTCATGACGATCTGCACACGCCAATAATGTCCAGGTCCCTATAGTCGGAAATCCGGGCCCCGGGGAGCGGGGTGGGACAAGGGAACCGACGATGAAGCGATTCGCAGGGCTGGGTGGCGCGTTAGCGCTGCTCGCGATGTTCGCCGCCCCGGTGGCGGCGCAAGGCACGCAGACGGAGAGCACGCAGACGGAAGGCACGGCGGCATGGCGCCTGCCGATCGAAACCCGCAAGCTCGACAACGGCCTGACCGTCGTCGTCTCCGAGGACCGCAGTTCGCCAACCGTCGGCGTCAGCGTGGTCTACCACGTCGGCATGCGGCTGGAGCCGGAGAACCGCACGGGCTTCGCCCACCTGTTCGAACACCTGATGTTCCAGGGCACGCCGACCGCGCCCAAGGGGGTGTTCGACCGCGTGATCCAGGGCGGCGGCGGCCGCCTCAACGGCTCCACCCGGCCGGACTACACCAATTACATCGAGACCGCGCCGGTGTCCGCGCTCAAGCCGATCCTGTGGCTCGAGGCCGACCGCATGAAGACGCTGGACTTCTCCCAGGAGAACCTCAGGAACCAGCAGGACGTGGTCAAGGAGGAGATCCGGGTCAACGTGCAGAACCAGCCCTACGGCCTGTTCTTCGTGTTCGACATGAACCGCCTGGCGTTCTCGAAGTGGGCCAACGCGCACGACGGCTACGGCAGCTTCGAGGACCTGGAGAACGCCTCGCTGGCCGACGTCGAGGCCTTCCACCGCGATTACTACGGGCCGAACAACGCGGTCGTCGGCATCGCCGGCGACATCTCGGCCGACGAGGCCTTCGCCCTGGTCGAGGAATACTTCGGCGACATCCCGGCGCGGCCGACGCCCGCGCGCCCGGACGTGTCCGAACCGCTGAACACCGAGGGCCGGCGCGAGGCGCAGGCCGACGCGCTGGCGCAGGTGCCGGCGCTCGCGGTCGGCTGGAAGGTGCCCGGCCGCGGCAGCGACGACCAGGCGCCGATGGCGGTGCTGGCCCAACTGCTGGCCGGCGGCGACGCGTCGCGGCTGTACCAGGGGCTGGTCAAGGGCCGCGAACAGCTGCTCAACATCAATGGCGGCATGGGCTGGCCGCTGGGCCATGCCTGGGACTACGACGGCCCGACGCTGCTGACGCTGTTCGCGCTGTACAAGCCCGATGTCGAGCCGGACGCGGTACTGGGCGCGATCGACGAGGAAATCGCGAAGATCGTCGCCGAGGGCGTGCCCGCCGAGACCCTGGCCGCGGCCAAGACCAAGCTGCTGGCCGACTACGTCGACGGCCTGGAGCCGTTCATCTCGCGTGCCGACGAACTGGCCAAGGCGCAGCTGCTGTGGGGCGATGCCGAGACCCTGAACAAGGTGCCGCAGTGGGTGCAGGCGGTCACCGTGGCCGACGTGCAGCGCGTCGCGCGGACCTACCTGACCGACGCCAACCGCACCGTCATCGACCGCGTGCCGGCCGCGATGGCCCCCGCCCGCGGCCTCGAAGCGCCGACCCCGCCCGCCGCCCCGGCCGTCGCGCCGGGCCAGGACTGAGGAGACCGACATGGACATCCGCAACCCATCCCGTCGCGGCACCCGCGCGCTGCGCCCGCTGGCCCTGGCGCTCGGCGCCTGCCTGTTCGCCCTGTCCGCGCACGCCCAGGACGGCGCTGCGCCTGCGCCCGAAGCCGCGCCGCCGACCGAACTCCCCGCCGGCCTGCCGGCCTACGACGCCGACAGGCCATTGCCGGAACTGGGCCTGGTCGAGCGCCGGCTCGACAATGGCCTGACCGTCTGGGTGCTGCCGCGCCAGGGCGGCCTGCCGAAGGTCGATTTCGTGCTGGCCGTGCGTGGCGGGCTGGCCAGCGATCCCACGGAACTGCCCGGCATGTCGAACCTGCTCGCCGGCCTGCTGCAGGAAGGCACGGCCACGCGCAGTTCGGTGCAGATCGCCGAGGAACTCGAGCGCCTCGGCGCCTCGCTCGGCGCCAGCGCCAGCAGCGACGGCGTGTTCGTCAGCGCCTCGGGCCTGTCGTCGTCGGCGCGGCCGCTGGCGGCGCTGTTCGCCGACGTCGTGCGCAATCCGGCGTTCCCGGAGAACGAGGTGCAGCTGGCGAAGGTCAACGCGCTGCAGAGCCTCAAGGCGATGCAGGCGCAGCCGTCGTACCAGGCCAATCTGGCGATGGGGCGGGTGCTGTACGGCAGCCATCCCTACGGCAACACCTTGCCGACCGAGGCCGGCATCAACGGCACCGACATCGCCGGCCTGCAGGCCGCGCATGCCGCGCGCTTCCACCCCGAGCGTGCGCTGCTGGTGATCGCCGGGCCGCTGGACGCCGACGCGGCGGTCGCGCTGGCGAACCAGGTCTTCGGCGACTGGCAGGGCGCCGCCGGCACGCTGCCCGAGGTCGCGGCGCCGGATTATCCGCAGGCGCCGCAGTTCGTGCTGGTGCCGCGCAGCGGCAGCGTGCAGTCGGCGGTGCGCATCGGGCGTCCCGCCTTCGCCGCCGACGACGAGCGCGCGATTCCCGCGGCGTTGGCCAACACCATCCTCGGCGGCGGTTTCGACAGCCGGCTGATGCGCAACCTGCGCGAGGAGAAGGGCTACACCTACGGCGCCGGCAGCAGCTTCGGCCTGCGCGCGCTCGGCGGCGCGTTCCAGGCCCAGGCCGACGTGCGCAACGAGGTCACCGGTGCGGCGATCGGCGAATTCCTCAAGGAATTCGAGCAGATGCGCGAGCGCCCCGTGCCGGCCGACGAGCTGGAGCGGGCCAAGCGCTTCACCGCCGGCACCTACCTGTTCCAGAACCAGCTGCAGGGCGCGGTCGCCTCGGCGCTGGCCGGCAACTGGCTGCTGGGCCGTCCCGCCGACTACCTCAGCACCTACGTCGAGAAGACCAACGCGGTCACCGCGCGCCAGGTGCAGTCGGTCGCGCGCGAGTTCTTCGACCCGAAGCAGCAGAGCATCGTCGTGGTCGGCGATGCCGGGGTCGCGGAGCAGCTCGCGCCCTACGGCGCGTTCAGGCAGGACTGACCGGCAAGGTGGCCGGCCATCGGTGGCGGGTCGCGACCCGCCACCTGCGCCGGCCGGCAACGCAGGTGGCGGACCGATCGCTCCGCTGCGTGCTCAGGCGGCTTCGGCCGCCGTCGCCGGCCTGCGGTTGAGCCAGAACGCGAACGCGGCCGCGGTGAAGAACATCAACAGGCTGTAGACCGCGGCCGGCACCGACATCATCGGACTCTGCAGCACGTTGAGCGCGATGAAGATCGCCAGCGTGCCGTTGTGGATGCCGATCTCCATCGCGATCGCGATCGCCTGCCGGCGCGGCAGTTTCAGGGCCAGCGGTGCGAGATAGCCGGTGCCCATGCTGACCAGGTTGAACAGCAGGCAGGCGATGCCGACCGCGGCGAAATAGCCCAGCAGCGTGCTCCAGGCCTGCGCGACCGCGGCGCCGATCAGCAGCACCAGCACCAGCACCGACAGCAGCCGGATCGGCTTTTCCATGCGACCGGCGAAACCGGTGGCGAAGGCCCGCACCAGCATGCCCAGGCTGACCGGCAGCACGATGATCACCGCGACCTCGACGATCTTGCGGGTCGGCGGTGGCACGTACTGGCCGGCGCCGAGGAAGAACTCCAGCGACAGGTTGAGGATGACCGGCAGCGTGACCAGGCACAGCACGCTGTTGACCGCGGTCAGGGTGATGTTGAGCGCCACGTCGCCGCGTGCCAGGTGGCTGTAGATGTTGGCCGTCGCGCCGCCGGGGGAGGCGGCCAGCAGCATCAGGCCGACCGCCAGTTCCGGCGGCAGGCGGAACGCGAGCGCGAGCCCGAGCGCGGCCCATGGCAGCACGCCGATCTGCAGCAGCAGGCCGACCAGCACCGCGCGCGGATAGCGGGCGATGCGGCGGAAATCCTCGAGCGTCAGGCCCAGCCCCAGCCCGAACATGATCACGCCCAGGGCCAGCGGCAGCAGCAGCGTCGTCAGCAGGGTCGATTCCATCGCCCGGCGCCGTCAGCGGGCCGGCGCGTGGCGGCGGGCCACGAGACGGCCGCCGGTCCAGGCCAGCGGCACCGGGCCGAGCACGCCGAGCAGGCTCATCCACAGCGGGTGCGGCAGCAGCCACGCATTGAGCAGCACGCCCAGCACGATCAGCACGCCGACCGCGACCGCGGCGCCGACCCGGTGCACGCGCGCCAGCTTCGCCGCGACCCAGCCGCCGCCGAAGGCCGCGACCAGCCAGCCCAGCAGCACCCAGGCGAGCTTTCCGGTCGAGGCGTTGGCGACGATCTCGGCCAGGTCCGCTTCGCTGGTCAGCTGGCCCCCGGGCAGCGGGAACAGCCAGCTGCCGAGGAATTCGAGGCCGAGCATCAGCATCATCGCGACCAGCATGCCGGCCATCACCGAAAAGATCGTGCGGATCACAGCGCCTCCCGAGCGCGGACGTCGTACCGCAGCATCGCCGCATGCGGCACGCGCTGCAAGCTGCGCCACCGCATCGCGATGCGGGCGGTGGATATCGCGTTCGCATCGCGCAGGTCGGCGCTGCGTCGCCGACGGGGCGGGTTCCGGGAAAGCCCCCGCGCCCGGGACGACACGGGGCATCGCGGCGTCGGCAATTCGCGTGTCGTTTCCGCCCCGTCACCGTCGTCCCGAGCGCAGCGAGGGACCTGCTTCCTCTCCGCTATCCGCCCGCCGGCACGGCGCATGTCCCCGAACGCGAAAAGGCCGCCCTGCGGCGGCCTTCGGTCGGCAGCGTCAGTGGCCGTCGCCGCTCAGACGCCGGCGACCCGGCGCGCGGACTTGAAGCGGGCCGCCCAGTAGCCGGAATCCAGCTCCGACACCATGACGTCCTTGCCGGTGCGCGGTGCATGCACGAAGCGGCCTTCGCCCAGATAGATGCCGACATGGTCGATGCGGTTGCCGCGGCGGCCGAAGAACACCAGGTCGCCTGCGGTCAGCGCGGCGCGATCGACGCGCTCGCCGTTCTGGGCCATGTCGCGGGAGACGCGCGGCAGTTCGATGCCCAGCGCGGTGCGGAACACGTAGCCGACCAGGCCGCTGCAGTCGAAGCCGCTGTCCGGCGACGAGCCGCCCCAGCGGTACGGGGTGCCGAGCAGGGTCAGAGCGCGCTTGAGTACGGTTTCGATGCGGCCGTCGGCCTGCACCTGGATCGGCTTGTCGACGTCCAGCGCGATCAGCTGGTTGATGTCGCTGGCCAGCAGCACTTCGGGCTGCGCCACCTGGGTGGCCGGGGTGGCGAGGGTCCGGGCGACCGAGGTCACCGGTTCGATCTGGTCGGCGGAGTCGCCCGCCAGGCCGGGGCCGGCGAGGGCCGGGGCGGCTGCGGAAGTCAGCAGCACGGTGGCGATGAGGATGCGGAAGGTCTTGCGGGAGTGGGTGGCGGAAGCGCCTTGGGAAGCGTCTTTTTTCGTCACGTGGGTTTCACATCTGTCGCGGACCAGCGGGGGAAGCTACCGGACGATTGTCGACAGAGTGTTAAAAAAGGATTAATGAATGCGTGCAAGTGCTCGTTTTTGAACGCAATTCAGTGAAGGACGCGTTTGGATCCGGTGTAGGTCCGCCGCCAGTAGCTGCCGTCGAGGTGGTCCAGCCGCACCGTGCCGCCGGTGCTGGGCGCATGCACGAACCGGCCCTCGCCGACATAGATGCCGACGTGGGTGACCGCGTTGCCGCTGCCGAAGAACACCAGGTCGCCGGCGGCCAAGCGTTCGGGGGCGATCTTCGGTCCCTGGTAGGCGTAGAGGTCGCGAGAGGTGCGCGGCAGGCGCAGGTCGAGCATGTCGCGATACACGTAGTTGACCAGTCCGCTGCAGTCGAAGCCGCCCTCGGGCGTGTTGCCGCCGTAGCGGTAGGGCGTGCCGACCAGGCTGATCGCCCGCATCAGCACCGCGTTGGCCGCGGCCGGATTGCCGGGGGTGACCTGCGCCCATTCGCGGGTCGCGGCCGGGGCCTGCGCCGGCGCGACCGGGCGCACGTCGTTGCGCCCGCATCCGGCCAGCAGCAGGCCGGCGAGCGCGAGTCCGGCGAGCCGGCGGCCCGCGTCGCCGCGGCGGCGGCGCATTGGCGCGGACGCGGCCGAGTCGGGATAATGCGGGGTTCCTTGCACGGGGGCGACGCCTGTCTGCGGATTGCCGGCATCGTGCCCCAAGCGTGCCTTTTCCCTCAAGCGGCCCGCCCGCTCCAACGAGTATCGCCATGAAGATCGAGAAAGACCGCGTCGTCCGTTTCCACTACAGCGTTGCCGAGGCTGGCCAGGAGCCGGTGGAGACCTCGCAGGGCCGCGAGCCGCTGGCGATCCTGTTCGGGCACGGCAACATCATCCCCGGCCTGGAGAAGGCGATGGAGGGACACGAGGCCGGCGACACCTTCAAGGCCGACGTGACCGCCGAAGAGGCCTATGGCGAGCGCCGCGAGGGCATGACCCAGCGCGTGCCCAAGAAGCACTTCGGCGCGCAGAAGCTCGTGCCCGGCCAGCAGGTCGTGCTCAACACCAGTTTCGGCCCGCGCGCGGTGACGATCGAGAAGGTCGGCATGAGCGTGGTCGACGTCGACCTCAACCACCCGATGGCCGGCAAGGACCTGCAGTTCGACATCGAGATCGTCGAGGTGCGCGAGGCGTCGGCCGAGGAGATCGAGCACGGCCACGTGCACGGCGACGGCGGCCACCAGCACTGACGGGGCCGTGGAGCCGGGGCGCGCGGCGATGCCGCGTCCGCCCCGGCTGCCCGCGCAATGCGGTTGCGGACGTGCCGATGGTCCGCCGGTCGGTCACACTGCGGGGGCAGGCGGCGTCCCGGGTACTGGTGCCGCCCGGGCGGCATTGCGGAACAGGAGCAGGGGCATGGGCAGGCAGGACGGATTGGGGCCGGTAAGCGCGGGCGAGCGCCTCGGCGTGATGGACATGCTGCGCGGCGTCGCGCTGCTGGGCGTGTTCCTGATGAACATCGAGTGGTTCTCGCGGCCGATGCAGCAGATGGGCTCGGGCATCCCGGCCGATGCCACCGGGCTCGACCACGCCGCCGCCTGGTTCGTGCACGTCTTCGTCGCCGGCAAGTTCTGGACCCTGTTCTCGCTGCTGTTCGGCATGGGCTTCGTGCTGATGAGCGAGCGCATCGCCGCGGCCGGGCAGTCGGTCGAGCGGGTGTTCGCACGGCGCATGGCGGCGCTGTTCTGCTTCGGCGTGCTGCACATCGTGCTGCTGTGGCCCGGCGACATCCTGCATACCTATGCGCTGGCCGGCCTGCTGCTGATGCTGATGCGCGGCCTGTCGCCGAAATGGCAACTGCTGATCGGCCTGCTGGCGTACCTCGGTCTGTGCCTGTTCTACCTGGCCAATGCCGGCCTGTTGCTGGTCCTGCCCGCCGACGTCATGGCCGGCATGCAGGCGGACTTCGCCTCGGCCGCGGCCACCGCCGCGGCGGTGTACCCGGACGGCGGTTTCGGCGCGGTCACGCTGCGTCGTGTGCTCGACTACGCGATGGTGGGGCTGCAGGGCAACATGGTGTTCGTGCCGATGGTGCTGGCCGTGTTCCTGGTCGGCAGCTGGCTGATGCGCGGCGGCTGGCTGCGCGATCCGGCGTCGAAGCGCCGCTTCTGGTGGCGGCTGCTGGCCTTCACCCTGCCGCCGGGCGCGCTGTTCACCGCGGCATCGGTTGCGCTGGGCACCAGCTTCCCTGCTGGCGCGTTCGATCCGCGCGGCGTCGCGGCGGCGGCGCTGATGCTGCTGGGCGCATTGCCGTTGTCGCTGGCGTACGTGGCGCTGCTGGTGCTGGCCTGGTCCAGCGCGACCGGTGCGCGCGTGCTCGGCGTGGTCGCACCGGCCGGCCGCATGGCCCTGACCCACTACCTGGGACAGTCGCTGGTCTGCTCGCTGCTGTTCTACGGCTACGGCTTCGGGCTGTGGGGCGAACTCGGTCGCGCGGCGCAGACCGGACTGGTGCTGCTGGTGTTCGCGCTGCAGGTGGCGGTCAGCCACCTGTGGCTGGCCCGTCACCGCTATGGACCGATGGAATGGCTGTGGCGCTGGCTGACCTACGGGCGGCGTCCGGCGTGGCGCCGCGACGACGCTGCGGCGACGGCGTGACGGCGATGGCGGATCGCGACGACGTGCTGATCGTCGGCGGCGGCGTCGTCGGCCTGGCCTGCGGTCTTGCGCTGCTCGAGGCCGGCCGCCAGGTGCGCGTGCTCGAGGCCGGCACCGCCGGCTGCGGCAGTTCGCACGGCAACTGCGGCACCATCACTCCCAGCCATGCCGCGCCGCTGGCCGCGCCGGGCACCATCGCCAGGGTGCTGCGCTGGATGCTGACGCCCGACGCGCCGTTCCGCGTGAGCCCGCGCTTCGACCCGGCCCTGTGGCGCTGGATGCTCGGCTTCGCCGCGCGCTGCAACCGCCGCGACTGGCTGCAGGCGATGCAGGCGCGGGTCGCGATCCTGCAGGACTCGCGCGCCGCGCTGCCGGTCTGGCTGGCACGGCACGGGATCGCCTGCGAGTTCGAGTCCTCCGGCGTCGATCACGTCTATCGCAGCCGCGCCGACTTCGACGCCTTCGCCGACGAGGCCGACCAGCTGCGCGCGCTCGGCATCGCGGTGGAGCAGGTCGACGGCGCCGAGTACCTGCGCGGCGAGCCGGCGCTGCGCGAAGGCGTGGCCGGCGCGGTCCGTTTCCCCGGCGACGCGCGGCTGCGTCCCGACCGCTACGTCGCCGGCCTCGCCCGCGCGTTCCGCGAGGCAGGCGGCGTGATCGTCGAGGACTGCGAGGTGCAGGCGTTCGAGGAAACCGGCGACGGCGTGCGCGCGCAGACCGCGCGTGGCGTGTTCACGGGACGCGACCTGCTGCTGGCGGCCGGCGCGTGGTCGCCGACGCTCGACCGCAGCCTCGGCCTGCGCATTCCGGTGCAGCCGGGCAAGGGCTACTCGATCACCTACAGCCGGCCGGCGCTGGTGCCGAAACGGCCGCTGGTGCTGCACGAACGCAGCGTCTGCGTGACCGTCTGGGACAGCGGCTTCCGGCTCGGCAGCACGATGGAATTCTCCGGCTACGACCGTTCGCTCAATCCCGTCCGGCTGGCCGCGCTCGAGCGCGGCGCACGCGAGTACCTGCACGAGCCGGTCGGCGCGGTGCGCGAGGAAGAGTGGTTCGGCTGGCGGCCGGTCAGCGTCGACGACGTGCCGATCCTCGGGCCGGTGCCCGGCCGTCGTCACCTCTGGCTCGCGACCGGTCATGGCATGCTCGGGGTCAGCATGAGCGTGGCGACCGGACAACTGATGACCGACCTGATCTGCGGCCGCGAGCCGCGCCTTGATCCTGCTCCCTACGCGCCGGCGCGATTCGCGTGAATGCCGCGGCCGCGGACGCGCTGGCGTTCGACCTGATCGTGATCGGCGGCGGTTCGGGCGGGCTGGCCGCGGCCTTCCGCGCCGCCGAACACGGCGCGCGCGTGGCCCTGCTCGAACCCGGCCCGCTCGGCGGGACCTGCGTCAATGCCGGCTGCGTGCCGAAGAAGGCGATGTGGCTGGCGGCCGATCTCGGCATGCGGCTGCAGACCGCCGCCCGGCTCGGCTTCGTCCTGCCGGACGCGGGCCGGGTCGCGTTCGACTGGTGCGAGTTCCTCACCGACCGCGAGCGCTACATCCACGGTATCCACGACAGTTACCGCAGCCGGCTCGACCGCGACGGCATCGTGGTCGTGCCCGCGCGCGGCCGGCTGGCCGGCGAGGGCGTGGTCGAGGCCGACAACGGCGTGCGCCTGGCCGCGCCGCACATCGTGCTGGCGACCGGTTCCAGCCCGCGCCGGCCCGACCTGCCGGGCGCGGAACTGGCCGGCGTCTCCGACGACTTCTTCGACCTGCGCGCTGCGCCGGCACGGGTGGCGCTGGTCGGCGGCGGCTACGTCGCGGTGGAACTGGCCGGCGTGTTGCAGGCGCTGGGCAGCCAGGTCGACATGTTCGTGCGCGATGCGCGCCTGCTGCGCCCGGCGGAGGCCGAACTGGTCGCGCAGCTGCAGGACAACTACCACCAGCTGGGAATCGGGCTGCACACCGGCTACGTGCTCGAGCGCATCGAGCGCGAGGCCGACGGCAGCCTGTGCCTGCACGGTGCCGACGGCGCCGCGCCGCATGCCTGCGACGTGGCGCTGCTCGCCATCGGCCGTCGTCCCAACACCGCCGGCCTCGGCCTGGAGCGCGTCGGCGTCACCCCCGATGCCGACGGCAACATCCCGGTCGACGACTGGCAGCAGACACCCGCCACCGGCGTCTATGCGGTCGGCGACATCTGCGGCTGCGGGCCGGCGCTGACGCCGGTCGCGATCGCCGCCGCGCGCCGGCTCTGCGACCGGCTGTTCGGCGGCCGCCCCGGCTCGAAGCTCGATGCGGACAACGTGCCCAGCGTGGTGTTCTCGCATCCGCCGCTGGCCATGGTCGGCATGACCGAAGCGCAGGCCCGCGAGGCCCATGGCGACGATGTCCACGTCTACACCAGCCGCTTCCGGCCGATGATCGAAGCGCTGGCCGATACCGCGCAGTGCAGCCTGTTCAAGCTGGTCTGCGTCGGCGCGGAGCGGCGCGTGGTCGGCCTGCACCTGCTCGGCGACGGCGCCGACGAGATCCTGCAGGGCTTCGCGGTCGCGCTCAAGCGCGGCATCACCCTCGACGACCTGCAGGACACGATCGCGATCCACCCGACCAGCGCCGAAGAAGTGGTGCTGATGCGGTGACACGGGGGTAGGGGACACGGACACGCGTCGCGTCCGCTGCGCCCGGACAGGACGCCGTCTCCACCGCTTACAATCGCAGCATGACCGACACCCTCTTCGCCCTGCATCGCGGCACCGCGCCGTTGCTGGTCAGCCTGCCGCACGACGGCACTCACGTACCCGACGACATCGCCGCGCGGCTGACGCCGTCGGCACGGCGGGTGCCGGACACCGACTGGCACATCGCCCGGCTGTATGCGTTCGCGCGCGACCTCGGCGCATCCGTGCTGGTGCCGTCGCATTCGCGTTATGTCGTCGACCTCAACCGCTCCGAGGACGATGTCTCGCTGTATCCCGGCCAGAACACCACGGGCCTGTGCCCGCTGGTGCAGTTCGACGGCACGCCGGTCTATCGCGACGGCGCCGCCCCGGACGAGGCGGAGGTGCGCGCCCGTGTCGAGCGCTACTGGCGGCCCTACCACGCCGCGCTGCGCGGGGAACTGGCGCGGCTGCGCGAGGCTCACGGGCGCGTGGTGCTGTGGGAAGGACATTCGATCAAGGGCGAGCTGCCGTTCCTGTTCGACGGCCGGCTGCCGGACCTCAACCTCGGCACCGCCGGCGGCGCCAGCTGCCGTCCGGCGCTGCAGGCTGCGCTCGAGGACGTGCTGGCGGCGCAGGGCGCCTACGGCTGGGTCGCCAATGGCCGCTTCAAGGGCGGCCACATCACCCGGCATTTCGGCGATCCCGGGCGCGGCATCGACGCCGTGCAGATGGAGATCAGCCAGCGCTGCTACATGAACGAGGACAGCTTCGCGTTCGACGCCGCGCGCGCGGCGCCGTTGCAGGCACTGTTGCGCACCCTGCTCGAGACCACGCTGCGCTGAGAGGCTAAGCGTCATTTGCCAGCCGACTGCGACCGCCGCCGAACGTCCGTGGCGGCGACTGCGGATCGTCGCCCTGATCCCGTAGGTCGGCCCTACGCGGCCGACGTGCGCGATGTCCGGATTCACCAAGTGTCGGGGGCGTTGCCCCGATCTACGTCTGAGCGCTGCCGGCAGGCGCGCAGGTCAGCCGGGCAGCCAGACCGGCAACTGCAGCGCCAGCGGCACCGTGACGACCGCGAGCAGCGTCTGCAGGGTGATCAGCGACGCCATCAACGGTGCGTCGCCGCCCATCTGGCGGGCCATGATGTAGGCGTTGGACGCGGTGGGCAGCGCCGCGTAGAAGCAGGCCGCACGGGTCACGTCGTCGTCGGCGCCCAGCAGGCGGCAGGTCAGCACCGCCAGCAGCGGCAATGCCAGCAGTTTCAGCGCCGACGTCGCGCCCAGCGCCAGCGGACGGGCCGAAGACCAGCGGAAATCGAGGCCGCCGCCGACGCAGACCAGCCCCAGCGCGAGCGAGGCGCCGCCGACGATGTCCAGTCCGTTGGCCAGCGGCGCGGGCACGGTGATGCCCAGGCCGTTCACCAGGCCGCCGGCGAGCGTCGCGAGGATGATCGGATTCTTCGCCAGCATCGCCGCGACGCGCGCGGGGCCGACCCGGGTCCCGCCCCACCACGCCAGCGCGGCGACCGCGACCACGTTGACCACCGGCAGGCAGATCGCCAGCGCCAGCATCACCAGCGCTGCGGCATCGGGCGCGAACAGCAGCGAGGCGACGGCGAGCCCGAAATAGGTGCTGGGGCGGACCGCGCCCTGGATGATCGACGAACGGCTGGGGTCGGGCAGGCGCCTGGCCAGCGGCAGCGCCATGACCAGCAGGCCCACCATCGCCAGCGTCGGCAGCAGGGTCGCGGCCGTGAGGTCGCGCAACGCGCTGCCGGAGAAGTCCAGGCGCGCGGTATTGATGAAAAGCAGGGCCGGGAAGGCGATGTAGAACGAGAACCACTCGATTGCCGGAAAGAACCCCTCCGGCGTCCAGCGGCCGCGGCGCAGCCACGCGCCCAGCAGCACGATCAGCAGGACGGGTACGGTGTAGGCGAGCACCGCTCAGACCGTGCCGCGCAGGATGCGCCGGGGCGATGTTCCCCGGCCGGTCACCGCGGCGGTAGCGCGTGGATCGCCATCAGACTTCCAGCGTCGCCAGGTCACCCTTGGTCTCCAATCGCGCCAGGCATCGGGTTCCGCCGCGGTGATGTCGGGGCCGTCGCCACGGCAGGACGGAACGAATTGCCATCAGACTTCGAGTGTCGCCAGGTCACCCTTGGTCTCCAGCCGCGCCAGGCATCGCGTTCCGCCGCGGTGATGTCGGGGCCGTCGCCACGGCAGGACGGAACGAATCGCCATCAGACTTCCAGCGTCGCCAGGTCACCCTTGGTCTCCAGCCGCGCCAGGCATCGCGTTCCGTCGCGGTGATGTCGGGGCCGTCGCCACGGCAGGACGGAACGAATCGCCATCAGACTTCCAGCGTCGCCAGGTCACCCTTGGTCTCCAGCCACGCCTTGCGATCCGAAGCCCGCTTCTTCGCCAGCAGCATGTCGATCAGCGAACGGGTTTCCAGATCGTCGTCGTTGGTCAGCTGCACCAGGCGGCGGGTGTCGGGGTGGATCGCCGATTCGCGCAGCTGCGAGGGATTCATCTCGCCAAGGCCCTTGAAGCGGGTCACGTTGACCTGGCCCTTGAGCTTCTCGCGCGCGATCTTCTCCAGCAGCAGTCGCTTCTCCTCCTCGTCCAGCGCGTAGAACACCTGCTTGCCGACGTCGATGCGGAACAGCGGCGGCATCGCCACGAAGATGTTGCCGGCTTCGACCAGCGCCGGGAAATGGCGCAGGAACAGGGCGCTGAGCAGGGTCGCGATGTGCAGGCCGTCGGAGTCGGCGTCGGCCAGGATCACCACCTTGCCGTAGCGCAGGCCGGAGATGTCGTCCTTGCCCGGGTCGCAGCCGATCGCGACCGCCAGGTTGTGCACCTCTTCCGAGCCCAGCACGGTGCCGGAGGCGACCTCCCAGGTGTTGAGGATCTTGCCGCGCAGCGGCAGGATCGCCTGGAAATCCTTGTCGCGCGCCTGCTTGGCGCTGCCGCCGGCCGAATCGCCCTCGACCAGGAACAGCTCGGTGCGCGACAGGTCCTGGCTGATGCAGTCTGCCAGCTTGCCGGGCAGCGCCGGGCCCTGGGTGACCTTCTTGCGGGTGATCTGCTTCTCGGTCTTGAGCCGCGCGCTGGCGCGTTCGATCGCCAGCTGCGCGATCTTCTCGCCCATCTCGACGTGCTGGTTGAGCCACAGCGAGAACGCATCGTGGGCGGCGCCCTCGACGAAGCCCGCCGCCTGGCGCGACGACAGCCGCTCCTTGGTCTGGCCGGAGAACTGCGGGTCGGTCATCTTCAGCGACAGCACGAATGCGACCCGGTCCCAGACGTCCTCGGGCGCCAGTTTCACGCCACGCGGCAACAGGTTGCGGAAGTCGCAGAACTCCCGCAGCGCGTCGGTGAACCCGCTGCGCAGGCCGTTGACGTGGGTGCCGTGCTGCGCGGTCGGGATCAGGTTGACGTAGCTCTCCTGCACCAGTTCGCCGTCGGCGACCCAGGCGACCGCCCAGTCGACGGTCTCGGTGGTGCGCGCCAGGTTGCCGACGAACAGCTCGGGCGGCAGCAGTTCGCGGTCGACCAGCTCGCCGCGCAGGTAGTCGCGCAGGCCGTTCTCGTAATGCCACTCGTCGCGCTCGCCGGTCGCCTCGTCGAGCAGGCTGACGGTCAGTCCCGGGCACAGCACCGCCTTGGCGCGCAGCAGGTGGCGCAGCGCGCGGACGTTGAACTTCGCGGTGTCGAAGTACGACGGGTCCGGCCAGAAATGCAGGCGGGTGCCGGTATTCTTCCTGCCGACGCTGCCGACCACCTCGAGTGCGGACGTGCGGTCGCCGTCGGCGAAGCCCATGTGGTACTCGTTGCCGTCGCGCTTGATGTAGACGTCGACGCGGGTCGACAGCGCATTGACCACGCTGACGCCGACGCCGTGCAGGCCGCCGCTGAAGGTGTAGTTGCGGTTGCTGAACTTGCCGCCGGCATGCAGCCGCGTGAGGATCAGCTCCACGCCCGGCATCTTCTCCTCGGGGTGGATGTCGACCGGCATGCCGCGGCCGTCGTCGGCCACCTGGCAGCTGCCGTCCTTGAACAGCGTCACGTCGATGCGGTGTGCGTGGCCGGCCAGGGCCTCGTCGACCGCGTTGTCGATGACTTCCTGCGCCAGGTGGTTGGGGCGCGTGGTGTCGGTGTACATGCCGGGGCGGCGTTTGACCGGATCCAGGCCGGAGAGGACTTCGATGTCGGCTGCGTTGTAGCGGTTGTTCATGCGTCGCTGCTGCGGGGGAATCACGGAATGGTAAAGGAATTGTGCACACCGGCGGCCGCGCGGCCGGGCGCCCCGAAACGCCGCGAGCCCTTGCGGCATCTGCATGTAAGCGTTTGCAGGATTTGTTAGGGCCGCGTGGAGCGCTTGTAAGCAAGCTGTTGTTCAGTCTCGGGTCGGTTCCGACTGGCTAGGGTCGGGGCGTCGATGAGGGATTCATTGCGCCGGCGACGTCCAGCGGCACCGGTGTTCTGGAACCACTCACTGGCTCCACTTTTCAACTGGCTTCATTTCATTTCTTTCGGGAGAGTCACCATGAAGAATCGCAATGTGCTGTTCGCCGCCATCGTCGCCGCCGCCTTCGCAGCACCGGCCTTCGCCCAGGATCCGCAGGAGCAGGCCCGCGACGCGGCGATCGCTGCGCAGCAGGCCGAGGAAGCCGCCCAGACCGCCGAGGCTGCTGCCGAAGCCGCCGAGCAGGCTGCCGACGAGTCTTACGCTTCCGATGCGGTGAACGAGGCCTATGAGGCCACCGACACCGCGCCTGTGGTCGAAGAGGAAGAAGAGGAAGTGACCGAAGAAGTGCCGGCCTGAAGCTGGCGATCGCCGGATCCGCGCTGCGGGTCCGGTGGCTTCCCGCAACGCCCCGGCCGGACGGCCGGGGCGTTGCCGTTTTCCGGGCCCGGTTTCCGGGCGTGGCGTCCGCGGGCGGGCATGCTCGTGACCCAGGGCGTCGGGATCGTGGCCCAGGCCATGTGGGCAACGGCGGCATGCGATGCCCCTTCCGGGCAGCGGCGTTTTCGGCCCCGGCCGGACGCCTGCCATCGCAAGCCTGTAGAATGGGGCTTTCCAGCGACCCGCTGTGCCCATGACTCCTTCAAAAAGCTCCGTCACTCCGCTTGTGTTCGTGACCGGCGGCGTGGTCTCTTCCCTCGGGAAGGGCATCGCCGCGGCCTCGCTGGCGGCCATCCTCGAAGCCCGCGGCCTGCGGGTGACGATGATGAAGCTCGATCCCTACATCAACGTCGATCCGGGCACGATGAGCCCGTTCCAGCACGGCGAGGTCTACGTGACCGACGACGGCGCCGAGACCGACCTCGACCTCGGCCACTACGAGCGCTTCATCAACGTGCGCCTGTCGGGCAGGAACTCGATCACCACCGGCAAGATCTACGAATCGGTGATCCGCAAGGAGCGCCGCGGCGACTATCTCGGCGCGACGGTGCAGGTGATCCCGCACATCACCGATGCGATCAAGCGCGCGATCGACGAGGCCACCCAGGGCTTCGACGTGGCGCTGGTCGAGATCGGCGGCACCGTCGGCGACATCGAGTCGCTGCCGTTCCTCGAGGCCATCCGCCAGATCCGCACCGACCGCGGTCCCGACAAGGCGATGTTCATGCACCTGACCCTGGTGCCCTACATCGCCGCCGCCGGCGAGCTCAAGACCAAGCCGACCCAGCATTCGGTCAAGGAGCTGCGTTCGATCGGCATCCAGCCCGACGTGCTGCTGTGCCGCAGCGAACAGCCGCTGCCCGATGGCGAGCGGCGCAAGATCGCCTCGTTCACCAACGTGTCGGAGAAGGCGGTCATTTCCGCCGTCGATCTCGACAACATCCACAAGATCCCGATGTGGCTGCATGCGCAGGGGCTCGACGAGATCGTCGTCGGCCAGCTGCGGCTCGGCGACAAGGCCGCGCCCGTCGCCGACCTGTCGGAATGGATCGACGTGGTCAATGCGGTCGAGCAGCCGATCGACGAGGTCACCCTGGCCGTCGTCGGCAAGTACGTCGACCACAAGGACGCCTACAAGTCGGTCGGCGAGGCGCTCAAGCACGGCGGCATCCGCCAGCGCACCCGCGTGCACCTGAAGTGGATCGAATCCCAGGACATCGAGCGCGATGGCGCCGAGGCCTGGCTCGGCGACGTCGACGGCGTGCTGGTGCCGGGCGGCTTCGGCGACCGCGGCTTCGAGGGCAAGGTGCTCACGGCCACGTATGCGCGCCAGCACCACCTGCCGTACTTCGGCATCTGCTACGGCATGCAGGCGGCGGTGGTCGACGTGGCCCGCAACCTGGCCGGGCTGGAAGGCGCCAACAGCACCGAGAACGACAAGCAGTCGCCGCATCCGGTCATCGGCCTGATCACCGAGTGGCGCACCCAGAGCGGCGAGGTCGAGCGGCGCAGCGAAGGCAGCGACCTCGGCGGGACGATGCGCCTGGGCCTGCAGGAGCAGCGCCTGAAGCCGGGCACGAAGGCGCGCGAACTCTACGGCAAGGATGTCGTCAGCGAGCGCCACCGCCACCGCTACGAGTTCAACAACCGCTACCGCACCCAGCTCGAGGATGCGGGGCTGGTGATCAGCGCCAAGTCGATGGACGACCTGCTGGTGGAGATGATCGAGCTGCCCGAACATCCGTGGTTCATCGCCTGCCAGGCGCATCCCGAGTTCCTGTCCACGCCGCGCGGTGGCCACCCGTTGTTCATCGGTTTCGTCCGCGCCGCGCGCGAGCGCCGCGCCGGCGGCAAGCTGCTGAAGGAAGCGCAGGCGTGAAAGCGTTTGGCCACGGATCCACGCGGATGAGCGCGGATCAAAGCCGGAGCATGGGGCGTGCCGAGGCGGCCGGTGCTGATATCCGCTTCTGCATTCGCTCTATCCGCGTATCTCCGCGTCAATCCGTGGCAAAAAAGGATGTCCAATGAAGCTGTGCGGATTCGAGGTCGGTCTCGACCAGCCGTTCTTCCTGATCGCCGGGCCCTGCGTCATCGAGTCCGAGCAACTGCAGCTCGACGTCGCCGGCCAGCTCAAGGAGATCACCGGCGCGCTGGGCATCAACTTCATCTTCAAGTCGAGCTTCGACAAGGCCAACCGCACGTCCGGCACCGCGTTCCGCGGACCGGGCATGGAGGAAGGGCTGCGGGTGTTGGACGAGGTCAGGCGCCAGATCGGCGTCCCGGTGCTGACCGACGTGCACGAGTACACGCCGATGGACGAGGTCGCGTCCGTCGTCGACGTGCTGCAGACCCCGGCCTTCCTCGTGCGCCAGACCGACTTCATCCGCAAGGTCTGCGCGGCCGGCAAGCCGGTCAACATCAAGAAGGGCCAGTTCCTAGCGCCGTGGGACATGAAACCCGTCGTCGAGAAGGCGAAGTCGACCGGCAACCAGCAGATCATGGTCTGCGAGCGCGGCGCGAGCTTCGGCTACAACAACCTGGTCAGCGACATGCGCTCGCTGAGCGTCATGCGCGAGACCGGCTGCCCGGTCGTGTTCGACGCCACCCATTCGGTGCAGTTGCCGGGCGGGCAGGGCACGTCCAGCGGTGGCCAGCGCGAGTTCGTGCCGGTGCTGGCGCGCGCCGCGGTCGCGGTCGGCGTGTCCGGCGTGTTCATGGAGACGCATCCGAAACCGGAAGAAGCGCTCAGCGACGGCCCGAACGCGTGGCCGCTGGACAGGATGCGCGCGCTGCTGGAAACCATGCTCGAGCTGGACGCGGTGACCAAGCGCCACGGTCTGCTCGAGAGTGGACTTTGATTCGGCCACGGATTGACGCGGATGAACGCTGACAAGGCAGAAGACGGATGCGAATGCACAACCCCGTTTTCTGATCCGCGCCCTTCCGCGCAGATCCGCGGCAGGAATGCTTTCCCCGACACCCCCCATCCCACGCACATAGCGAGCCCATGACCACAATCGCCAAGATCCACGCCCGCGAAATCCTCGATTCCCGCGGCAATCCCACCCTCGAAGCCGAAGTCACCCTCGACGACGGCAGTTTCGGCCGCGCGATGGTGCCGTCCGGCGCGTCGACCGGCGCGAAGGAGGCGGTGGAACTGCGCGACGGCGACAAGACGCGCTATCTGGGCAAGGGCGTGCGCAAGGCCGTCGCCAACGTCAATGGCGCGATCGCCGAGGCGCTGGCGGGCTTCGACGCCGCCGACCAGGCCGGCCTCGACAAGCGCCTGATCGATCTCGACGGTACCGAGAACAAGGGCCGGCTGGGCGCCAACGCGCTGCTTGGCGTGTCGCTGGCCAACGCGCACGCGCTCGCGGCGTCGAAGCGGATCCCGCTGTGGAAACTGCTGGCCGGCGACCGTGCGCCCGTCCTGCCGGTGCCGATGATGAACATCATCAACGGCGGCGCGCATGCCGACAACAACGTCGATTTCCAGGAGTTCATGGTGCTGCCGGTCGGCTTCGCTAGCTTCTCCGAGTCGCTGCGTGCCGGTACCGAGATCTTCCATGCGCTGAAATCCGTGCTCAAGGGCCATGGCCTGAGCACCGCGGTCGGTGACGAGGGCGGTTTCGCCCCCGACTTCCGCAGCAATGTCGAGGCGCTGGACACGATTCTGGAGGCGATCGGCAAGGCCGGCTACGCCGCCGGCGACGACGTGCTGCTGGGCCTGGACGTGGCCTCGAGCGAGTTCCACGACAACGGCAAGTACCACCTGGTCGGCGAGAACAAGCGCCTGACCAGCGACCAGTTCGTCGACTTCCTCGCCGACTGGACCGCGCAGTATCCGATCATCAGCATCGAGGACGGCATGTCCGAGGACGACTGGGCCGGCTGGAAGCAGCTGACCGGGCGCATCGGCGACACGGTGCAGCTGGTCGGCGACGACCTGTTCGTCACCAATCCGAAGATATTCAAGGAAGGCATCGACTCGCATACCGCCAACGCGATCCTGATCAAGGTCAACCAGATCGGTACGCTGACCGAGACCCTGGAAGCGATCGCGATGGCCGACGCGGCGCACTACGCGGCGATCGTCTCGCACCGTTCCGGCGAGACCGAGGACACCACGATCGCCGACATCGCCGTCGCCACCACCGCGACCCAGATCAAGACCGGTTCGCTGTGCCGCAGCGACCGCGTCGCCAAGTACAACCAGCTGCTGCGCATCGAGGAGGCCCTGGGCGCGGATGCGCGCTATGCCGGCCGCGATGCGTTCGTCTCGCTGAAGCGCTGACGGCACGCCATCGCGATGCGCGTGTTCGGGCTCGTGCTGCTGGTGCTGGTCGCGTTGCTGGCGTGGCTGCAGTACCGGCTGTGGTTCGGCGCCGGCGGCACCGAGCAGGTCGAGGAACTGCGCGCGCGTGTCGAGCAGCAGGCCCGCCAGAACGAGGGCCTGCAGCAGCGCAATGCCGCGCTGGCGGCGGAAGTCGCCGACCTGAAATCCGGCGAGGCGGCGATCGAGGAACGCGCGCGTGGCGAGCTGGGCATGATCAAGCCGGGCGAGGTGTTCTACCGCGTGGTCGACGACGCCCGCGTCCCGGCACCACCTGCACCGGTCGACGCGGACACCGCGGAGCCGCCTGCGCCATGACCCCTGACCTGGCCCGGGGCGGGCTCTGGGTCGTCGTGCCCGCGGCCGGTCGCGGTACCCGGTTCGGCGCGGAGCGGCCCAAGCAGCACGTCGAGGTCGGTGGCCGCAGCCTGCTGCTGCATACGCTCGAGGCATTGGCCGCGCACCCGGGCATCGCCGGCTTGGTACTGGTGCTGGCCGCGGACGATCCGTTCGCGGCGGATGCCGCGTCGCCGGCGATCGCCGGTAAGCCACTGCAGCTGGCGGCCGGCGGTGAGACCCGCGCCGATTCGGTGCTGGCCGGTCTCGCCGCGCTGCCCGACAGCGTACGCGCCGACGATTTCGTGCTGGTCCACGATGCGGCGCGGCCGAACCTTGCCGCGGCCGACCTGGACGCGCTGCTCGAACGCGGCCGTGGCGACCCGGTCGGCGCGATCCTCGCCGCGCCGGTGCGCGACACGCTCAAGCGCGCCGGCGACGACGGCGGCATCGACGGCACCGAGCCGCGCGAGCGCCTGTGGCGCGCATTGACCCCGCAGATGTTCCGGCGCCTGCAACTTGTGCGCGCGCTCGAAGCCGCGCGTGACGCTGGCGTCGCCATCACCGACGAGGCGATGGCGATGGAGCGGCAGGGCGCGCGGCCGTTGCTGATCGAAGGCCGCGAGGACAACTTCAAGGTCACCACGCCGGCAGACCTGGCGCGCTTCGAGTTCCTCCTGGCGCAGCGCGGGTGAAGTAGGTTTGGCCGCGGATCTGCGCGGATGGCGCGGATCAGAAGCGGATAGAAGCAAGGCCGAGGGGAAAGAGCCACGACCGCGTAGGGTGGTTGGAGCCAGGACTGTTCTTGCCTCATTGGCTTTGATCCGCGTCCTCCGCGCCAATCCGTGGCCGAAAACGCCTTTCCCGCTTGTCCTACCGCGAATCCGTGGCAAGCTGCCGTCCCCTTTTCCGGCGGCGCATCCGACGCCCATCACGCCCATGTCTGCCATTCCCAACATCCGTATCGGCCAGGGTTACGACGTCCACGCGTTCGGCGACGGCGACCATGTCGTCATCGGCGGCGTGCGCGTGGCGCACGATCGCGGCGTGCTCGCGCACAGCGACGGCGACGTGGTGCTGCACGCGCTGTGCGACGCGATCCTCGGCGCACTGGCGCTGGGCGACATCGGCGTGCATTTTCCGCCGTCGGATCCGCAGTGGAAGGGTGCCGACAGCCGCGCGTTCCTGCGCCACTGCCACGCGTTGGCTGGCGAGCGCGGCTGGCGGCTCGGCAACGCCGACATCACCGTGGTCTGCGAACGGCCGAAGATCGGCCCGCATGCCGGCGCGATGCGCGAGGTCATCGCCGCCGATCTCGGCGTGCCGGCCGACTGCGTCAGCGTCAAGGCCACGACCAGCGAGAAGCTCGGCTTCACCGGCCGCGGCGAGGGCATCGCGGCGCAGGCCGTGTGTCTGCTGGTCGCGGTGTGAGCTTGCAGGCCGCGCAGCCGCGCGCGTACGGCGGACCCGTGGCGACCGCGCTGATGCGCGCGACGCCCGAGGATTTCCGGGTCGAGGAGATCGACGCCTTCGAGGCCAGCGGCAGCGGCGAGCACCTGCTGCTGACGATCGAGAAGCGCGGCATGAACACCGCGTTCGCCGCGAAGCGCATTGCCGACTGGGCCGGCGTGCCCGAGGCGGCGATCGGCCATGCCGGGCTCAAGGATCGGCATGCGGTCACCCGCCAGCGCATCAGCGTGCACCTGCCGGGGCGCGAGGCGCCGGCGATCGCCACGCTCGAATCCGACGACCTGCGCGTCCTCGCGCACACACGGCACGCGAAGAAGCTGCCGCGCGGCGCCCTGGCCGGCAATCGGTTCGCGCTGGTGCTGCGGGATGTCGCCGGCGACCGCGCGGCCATCGACGAGCGGCTGGCGGCGATCGCCGGCGACGGCGTCCCCAACTATTTCGGCGAGCAGCGCTTCGGCCGCGAGGCCGGCAACGTGGACGCGGCGCTGGCGATGTTCGCCGGCCGCCGCTTCGGCCGCGACCAGCGCACCCTGCTGCTGTCGGCCGCGCGTTCGGAGCTGTTCAACCGCGTGCTGGGCGCGCGGGTCGCCGACGGCAGTTGGAACGCCGGGCTCGACGGCGAGGTGTGGATGCTCGACGGCAGCCGCAGCGTGTTCGGGCCGGAGCCGTGGTCCGACGCGCTGGCCGCGCGTCTGGCCGCGTTCGACATCCATCCGACTGCGCCGCTGTGGGGCCGTGGCGCGCTGCGCAGCGAAGGCGACGCACTGGCGCGCGAACTGGCGGCGATCGATGACCCGCGCGCACGTGCGCTGCGCGACGGGCTGGAGCGCGCGGGGCTGAAGCAGGAACGCCGTTCGACCCGGCTGCGCCCGCAGGGCCTGGCCTGGGACTGGCTGGACCCTGCAACGCTGTCGCTGCGTTTCGCGCTGCCGGCCGGCGCCTACGCGACCGTCGTGCTGGCCGAACTGGGCGACATCACCAATGCCGCGACCGCCCGTCGGAACGTGGACCCCGCGCCGACGGACGGTTGACCGCCGGTCCCCGCTCAGCGGGCGACGTGCTGTGCCGGGTCGCTGATCTCCAGCCCGCGCAGGATCACCCCGGCGTGGGTACGGTTGCGCGCGCCCAGCTTCTCGAAGATCGCCGACATGTGCGCCTTGACCGTGCGTTCCTGCACGTCCAGGCGATCGGCGATCTGCTTGTTCAGCAGGCCCTCGGCGACCAGGCTCAACACCCGGAACTGCTGCGGCGTCAGGCTGGCGAGGCGGGCGGCGAGGTCGGCGTCGCCCGGCGCCGACTGCGCGCGCGCGACGGCGGCGCGCAACGCCGGCGGCAGCCATTGCTCGCAGGCCAGTACGGTGCGGATCGCGTCGCGCAGTTCGTCGAGGCTGGCGCTCTTGGGGATGTAGCCGGCGACGCCGTGGTCGAGCGCACGGCGCACCACCTGCGGGTCCTCGTTGGCCGACACCAGCACCACCGCGACTGCCGGATACTGCGCGCGGATCGCCGCCAGCCCGGCCAGGCCGTGATTGCCGGGCATGTGCAGGTCCAGCAGCACCAGGTCGATCGCGTCGTCGGCCTCCAGGCGTTGCAGCACCCCGTCCAGGGTTTCCGCTTCGCAGGTGGCCACGTCGGGCGCGGCCTCGGCGGCCGCGCTGCGCAGCGCGGCACGGAACAGCGGATGGTCGTCGGCGATCAGCAGCGTGGGCATGCGAGGCGGCTTCGGAAGCGTCGACCGGCACGATAGCAAGCCGCGGAGCCCTGCGGTCGTGGTACCAAAGTACGATGAGTGCGGCGGCGTGCGTTTGCTACGGTGCCGGCATGAACAAGACCCTGTCCCCATCCTTGCCCCGCGCCGCAATGGCGGTCCCGCTGCTGCTGTGCCTCGGCCTGGCGGCCTGCGCCGGTTCGCCGTCGCGCGACGCGGCCGGCGCCTCGACCCGGAGTGCGACCACCGTGTTCACCGCGCAGCGCAGCACAGAGCATCGCGATGGCGACGACCTGTTGACCGCCGGGCTCGGGCTGGCCGGCCTGCAGGCGACGGTGCCGCCCGGCTTTGCGGACCCCGACGCGGCGACCGCGACCGAGGCGCGTCGACGGGCGATCTGGGCCAACTGGCGCGGCATCGCCGACCTGTCGCCGGGCGGCGGCTACGGCACGCTGTATGGCGATGCCGGTGCGGTGCCCGGCCGGGAGTTCCACGCGTTTGCGACCGCGCCCGGCGCGACCCATCCGCACCGGGTCCTGACCCAGGTGCCCGATGCCTTCGACCGTGCGCGCCGCTGCATCGTCGTCACCGCATCGTCGGGATCGCGCGGGATCTACGGTTCGATCGCCGTCGCCGGCGCCTGGGGCCTGCCGAAGGGTTGTGCCGTCGCCTACACCGACAAGGGCGCGGGCACCGACTACTTCGACCTCGACGCCGGAATCGGCATCGCCGCCGACGGCACGGTGGCCACCGATCGTGCCGCCTCGACCTTCGCGGTCGATGCCGCCGGCGTGCACGGCGTCGCCTTCAAGCACGCGCATTCGGGCGACAACCCGGAGGCCGATTGGGGCCGCCACGTGCGCCAGGCCGCGGAGTTCGCGCTGCAGGCGCTCGACGAGGCGATCCCCGATGCGGCGCCGTTCACCTTCGACAATACCCGGGTGATCGCGGTCGGCATCTCCAACGGCGGCGGCGCGGTGCTGCGTGCGGCCGAGCAGGACGACGACTGGCTCGATGCCGTGGTCGCCGGCGAGCCGAACGTGTTCGTCGACGCGCCCGGCGCGCGCACCCTGTACGACTACACCACCGAGGCGGCGATCCTGATGCCGTGCGCGCTGCTGCACCTGCAGGGCCTGCCGCAGCCGCCATTGACGGCCCAGGTCGCACCGCTGTGGGCGGGCCGCTGCGCCGTGCTGCGCGAAGCCGGATTGGTCGAAGGCGACGACACTGCCGCCCAGGCCCGTTCGGCCCATGCGCAGTTGCGGGCCGGCGGCTGGACCGATGACGCGCTGCGCGCCGGCGCGCTGTCGGTCGGCTTCGACCTGTGGCGCGCGGTCGCCGCGACCTATGCGTCCGCCTATGGCCGCTACGGCGTCGACGCGCATCCCTGCGGTTACCACTTCGCGGCGCAGGATGCCGACGGCAGTGCGCGCCCGGCCACCGCGGCCGAGCGCGCCGGGTGGTGGAGCGACGGCAGCGGCATCCCGCCGGGCGCCGGCGTTGGCCTGATCGACAGCCGCATGGCCGGTGCCGATCCGACGCTGCCGGGCCTGCTGTGCCTGCGCGCGCTGCAGACCGGCGACGATGCCCACGCGCGCCGGGTGCAGGCCGGCATTGCCGCAACCCGCGCCGCGCCGCCACGCGACGGTCTGCCGGTCGTCGTCGTCCACGGCGCCGACGATGGCCTGATCCCGATGGCCTTCAGCAGCGCGCCCTACGTCGCCGCCGCGCGCGCGGCCGGCCGCGCCGAGGTGCGTTCCTGGGAGGTCGCCAACGCCCAGCATTTCGACGGGTTCCTGATGCTGCCCGACTATGCCGCGCGCTACGTGCCGCTGCTGCCCTACCTGTATGCCGCGCTGGACCGGGTCGACGCGCATCTGGCGGGCGGTTCGCCGCTGCCCGGCGACGCCCGCATCCAGACCGTGCCGCGCGGCGCAGGCGCTGTGCTGGAGGCGGAGAACCTGATGGTGCCGACGCGCTAGGACGAGATCGCTCCTCGCTCTTCTTCCGCGCGCTGGAGAAGAGTCGACATCGGCGCCAACCAGATTCCACGACGGCTGGCCCTTCTCCCGCGTGCGGGACGACGTGCCCTCCGGGGCAGAAGGTGGCGCGCAGCGCCGGATGAGGGTGCGCTTTCGACTGCGGCCTCGATCCGCTCTCCGGGCATCTATCCACGCGTGTCGGGGAGGCGTCGTAATCGAGCGCCCGCAGCACTTGTTCACGAGATGCGGGAGGCGAGGGGCGCCTGCACTGCCGCACCACTTGCACGGCAGTCCGTTAGTAGTAATACTACTAACCATGGACCTGACCCAGACCCAGCGCGCGATCCTCGAACTCATCGCCGAACGCATCGAGGCCGAAGGCATGCCGCCCTCGCAGGCGGAGATCGCCCGCGCTTTCGGCTTCAGCGGCGTTCGCGCCGCGCAGTACCACCTCGATGCGCTGGAAGCGGCCGGTGCGATCGAGCGGGTACCGGGCCGCGCCCGCGGCATCCGCGTGCTGGTCGCGCCGCAGGCCGCACAGGCCGCATTGCCGCTGGCGCCTGCGCACGAGGACGGCGCGCTGCGCCTGCCGGTGCTCGGCCAGGTCGCGGCCGGCCTGCCGATCGGGGCCGACGCGCCCGGCGATTTCTCCGGCGTCGACGACTACGTCGTGCTCGACCGCGTGCTGTTCTCGCCGTCCCCGGACTACCTGCTCAAGGTCAAGGGCGACTCGATGCGCGACGAGGGCATCTTCGAGGGCGACCTGATCGGCGTGCACCGCACCCGCGACGCGCGTTCGGGTCAGATCGTCGTCGCCCGCGTCGACGACGCGATCACCGTCAAGCTGCTGAAGATCGGCAAGGACCGCATCCGCCTGCTGCCGCGCAATCCCGACTACGCCGCGATCGAAGTGCTGCCCGGCCAAGACTTCGCGATCGAGGGGCTGTACTGCGGCCTGGTCAGGCCCAACCGGTGACTGGGGTGACAGGGATGACGGCGGTTCCCGCCCATCACTCGCGCGGACTTTCCCGACAGCCGCCTGCGCCATCGGCCACTGCGCGCGGCGCGCGCCCGCCGGTAATTTCCATGCCACGCCCGTGTGTCGCAGCCTGTGCGATCCACGGCTGCGAGGATTGCTCCACCCAACCGGAACACGAATGACAAGGACCACCAAGATGGACGAGAACAAGAAGCGCGCGCTGTCCGCGGCACTGAGCCAGATCGAGAAGCAGTTCGGCAAGGGGTCGGTCATCCGCATGGGCGACCGGGTGTCCGAAGTCGTCCCGGTGATTCCCACCGGCTCGCTGCAGCTCGACCTCGCGCTCGGCATTGGCGGCCTGCCGCGCGGCCGCGTCATCGAGGTCTACGGCCCGGAATCGTCGGGCAAGACCACGCTGACCCTGCAGACGATCGCCCAGTGCCAGAAGGCCGGTGGCACCGCGGCGTTCATCGACGCCGAGCACGCGCTCGACCCGACCTACGCGCAGAAGCTCGGCGTCAACGTCGAGGATCTGCTGGTGTCGCAGCCCGACACCGGCGAGCAGGCGCTGGAGATCGCCGACATGCTGGTGCGCTCCAACTCGGTCGACATGGTCGTCATCGACTCGGTCGCGGCCCTGACCCCGCGCGCGGAGATCGAGGGCGAGATGGGCGACCAGCTTCCCGGCCTGCAGGCGCGCCTGATGAGCCAGGCGCTGCGCAAGCTCACCGGCAACATCAAGCGCAGCAACTGCATGGTGTTCTTCATCAACCAGTTGCGCATGAAGATCGGCGTCATGATGCCGGGCCAGAGTCCCGAGACCACGACCGGCGGCAACGCGCTGAAGTTCTACGCCTCGGTGCGCCTCGACATCCGTCGCATCGGCGCGATCAAGAAGGGCGACGAGATCATCGGCAACCAGACCCGTATCAAGGTGGTCAAGAACAAGATGGCGCCGCCGTTCAAGCAGGTCATCACCGAGATCCTCTACGGCGAGGGCATCAGCCGTGAGGGCGAGCTGATCGACATGGGCGTCGATGCCAAGCTGGTCGACAAGGCCGGCGCCTGGTACAGCTATGGAGACGAGCGCATCGGCCAGGGCAAGGAGAACGCCCGCCAGTACCTGAAGGAGAACCCGGAAGTCGCCGCGCGCCTGGAAGCAGCGATCCGCGAGAAGATCCTGCCGGTGGTCGCGGTCGTCGAAGATGCCGAAGACGACGCCGACTGACGATGTCTGCCCCGGCGGGCACGACCTGCCGGAGGCTGGCGACCGGTATGGGGCCGGCGTGGTGGCGGAAGACAGCATTACCGATACGCCGCCGTCCCCGCGTCGACGCCAGCGCCAGCAACTCAGCCCGGCGCAGCGCGCACTGGCGCTGCTGGTCCGGCGCGAGCATTCGCGGCCGGAGTTGCTGCGCAAGCTGGTGGCGCGCGGCATCGCCAGTGCCGATGCGGAGGCGGCGGTCGACCGGATGACCGATGCCGGCTGGCAGGACGACGGCCGTTTCGCCGTGGCGCTGGCGCGCATGCGCGCGGCCAGTGGTCATGGCCCGGTCTGGATCGAGGCGGAACTGTCGACCCATGGCCTGGGTGCGGACCGGATCGAGGCCGCGTTCCGGGCTCTCGACGACGACGGCGGTGCCGACTGGCGGGCAAGCGCGCTGGCCCTGTTGCAACGGCGCTTCCGTGCCGACGTGCTTGCCACCGACCCCGGCGCACGACGCAAGGCCGGCGATTTCCTGCTGCGCCGCGGCTTCGCCGGCGACACCCTGCGCGAGGCGATCCGCGACTTCTGTGGCCGCTGAGCGCCGGTTGGCGCCATCCGGCCCTGCCGCCGCGTCACCGCCGTGTGCCGGGCGGACGTGGACAAGGCGCCGAGGGCGCGGGGCAGGGCGGCGCCATGCCCGGGCAGGCCTGCTACCCTTTACAAGTTGGGCGAACACGTCCGGGCAGGCGCCGCCAGCGGGCGGATCGACGGCACGGCGCAGGCCCGTTCCGTCAACGCCAGGCACATGACCACGCAAACCCCCCGCAGCACCGCGCAGATCCGCAGCGATTTCCTCGAGTTCTTCCTGGAACGCGGCCACACCATCGTCCCCTCGGCATCGCTGGTGCCGGGCAACGACCCGACCCTGCTGTTCACCAATTCGGGCATGGTCCAGTTCAAGGACGTGTTCCTCGGCGCCGAGAAGCGCAGCTACGTGCGCGCGGCCGACGTGCAGCGCTGCCTGCGCGCCGGCGGCAAGCACAACGACCTCGACGCGGTCGGCTATACCGCCCGCCATCACACCTTCTTCGAGATGCTCGGCAACTGGTCGTTCGGCGACTACTTCAAGAAGGACGCGATCGCCTGGGCCTGGGAGCTGCTGACCAGGGTCTGGAAACTGCCGCCCGAGCGCCTGCTGGTCACCGTCTACCACACCGACGACGAGGCCCATGCGCTGTGGCGCGACATGGTCGGTGTGCCCGAGGACCGCATCGTCCGCATCGGCGACAACAAGGGGGCGCCGTTCGCGTCCGACAATTTCTGGCAGATGGCCGAAACCGGTCCCTGCGGCCCGTGCACCGAGATCTTCTACGACCACGGCGCCCACATCGCCGGCGGCCCGCCCGGCTCGGCGGACGAGGATGGCGACCGCTTCATCGAGATCTGGAACCTGGTGTTCATGCAGTTCGACCGCCAGCCCGACGGCACCCTGCTGCCGCTGCCCGCGCCATGCGTCGACACCGGCATGGGCCTGGAGCGGCTGGCGGCGATCCTGCAGCACGTGCACAGCAACTACGAGATCGACCTGTTCCAGGTCCTGATCCGCGAGGCGGCGCGCCTGACCGGTACGCAGGACCTGGAGAACAAGTCGCTGCGGGTCATCGCCGACCACATCCGCGCCTGCAGCTTCCTGATCGTCGACGGCGTGCTGCCGTCCAACGAGGGCCGCGGCTACGTCCTGCGCCGGATCATCCGCCGTGCCCTGCGCCACGGCTGGATGCTGGGTGTGCGCCAGCCCTTCTTCCACAGGATGGTCGCCACCCTCGACACGGTGATGGGCGAGGCCTATCCCGAACTGCACGAGAAGCGCGAACTGGTCGAGCGCGCGCTCAGGGCCGAGGAGGAGCGTTTCGCCGAGACGCTCGATGCGGGCATGCGCATCTTCGACGAGGTCGCCGCCCGCAGCAGCGGGACCATCCCCGGCGAGGATGCGTTCCGCCTCTACGACACCTACGGCTTCCCGCTCGACCTGACCGCCGACATCGCCCGCGAACGCGGCCTCGATGTCGACATGGCCGGCTTCGACGCGGCGATGCAGCGCCAGCGCGAAACCGCGCGCGCGGCCGGCAAGTTCGCCTCCGGCACCGGCCTGCCGGCCGACCTGGTCGCCCGGCTCACGCCAACGGTGTTCGCGGGCTATGACGCCACCACGGCCGACGACCTGCAGGTCGTCGCGCTGCTCCGCGATGGGCGCCCCGTCGATGTCATCGGGGCCGGCGACGACGCGGTGGTGATCCTCGACCGCACCCCGTTCTACGCCGAGTCCGGTGGCCAGGTCGGCGACACCGGCGTGCTTGCGGCCGGCGACGCGCGCTTCGAGGTCGCCGATACCCGGAAGTACGCCGGGCAGTTCCACGGCCACGTCGGGCATCTGGCGTCGGGCACGCTGCGCGCGGGCGACCGGGTACGCGGCGCCATCGACGCGGAGCGCCGCGGCACCATCGTGCTCAACCACAGCGCGACGCATCTGCTGCATGGCGCGCTGCGTGGCCTGCTCGGCACCCACGTCGCGCAGAAGGGCTCGCTGGTCGCGCCCGACCGCCTGCGCTTCGATTTCTCGCACTTCCAGCCGGTCGCCGATGCCGAACTCGCGGAGATCGAGCGCCAGGTCAATGCCGAAGTCCGCGCCAACCATCCGGTCAGCATCGCGGAGATGGACATGCAGGCCGCGCTCGATGCCGGCGCGATGGCGCTGTTCGGCGAGAAGTACGGCGAGCGCGTGCGCGTGGTGACGATGGGCGATTCGGTCGAGCTGTGCGGCGGCACGCACGTCGACCGGACCGGCCGCATCGGCCTGTTCAAGCTGGTATCGGAAGGCGGCGTGTCCGCCGGCGTGCGCCGCATCGAGGCACTGACCGGGCAGGCCGCGCTCGACCACGTGCGCGCCGAGGAGGAACGGCTGCGGCAGGCCGCCGGGCTGCTTGGCGGTACCGGCGCCGAAGTCGGCGAGCGGTTGCGCGCGTTGCTGGACCGGCAGAAGCAGCTCGAGCGCGAGGTGGATGTCCTCAAGGCCAAAGCCGCCAGCGGCGCGACCGCGGACCTGGGCGCCGCGGCTGTCGATGTCGCCGGCATCAAGGTGCTGGCGGCCCGGATCGAGGGCCTCGACGGCAAGGCGCTGCGGGACGCGGTCGACCGGCTCAAGCAGCAGTTGGGCGATCTGGTGGTCGTGCTGGCTGGGGCGCAGGACGGCAAGGTCGCGCTGGTCGCCGGTGTCGGCGGCGCGGCGACCGGGCGGATCAAGGCCGGGGAACTGTTGTCGTACGTTGCCGGTCAGATCGGGGGACGGGGTGGTGGTCGTCCCGACCTGGCGCAGGGCGGTGGCGACGACAGTCCGGCCCTGCCAGCAGCGCTTGCTGCCGTACCGGCCTGGGTTGAGGATCACCTGGCGTGAGCGCCCGTTAAATATCGTCGCGAAGCGGTTGACCGGCCGCGCGTATGACGACATCCTTCACAGATTGATTTGGCCTGAAATCGGTTTCCACCATCGACGATGGTCCGGAACAGGCCTGCCGACGGGGTTCAAGCGTCGGCCCCAGGAGAGTTTTTATGTTGATTCTGACCCGACGCGTCGGAGAGACGCTGATGATTGGTGACTCGGTGTCCGTCACCGTGCTGGGCGTCAAGGGCAACCAGGTGCGCATCGGCATCACCGCGCCCAAGGACGTTGCCGTGCACCGCGAGGAAATCTACCAGCGCATCCATCGCGGCGAAGGCGTCGAAGCCCCGCAGGACACAGACGAAGCGACAGAGGATTTGCCGCAATCGAGGTGAGTCGGTATCCTTTGCACCGCATTCGGCGCCAGCCGCCGGACGCAGTACTTCGGAGAGTTGCCCGAGAGGCCGAAGGGGCTCCCCTGCTAAGGGAGTATGGGGTCAAAAGCTCCATCGAGGGTTCGAATCCCTCACTCTCCGCCACCGTCTTGATCCACTGGAATAAGCGTCATCATTCCGACGGAAATCATCGCGGCAGGCGTTGACAGAATTTTGTGCAGCATGCAAAATTCCGCTTCTGTTTCACGCGCCCGTAGCTCAGTTGGATAGAGCACCAGGCTACGAACTTGGGGGTCGGAGGTTCGAATCCTTCCGGGCGCGCCAAACAGGAAATCAGAAAGGTCAATGGGCCCGCCCCATTGGCTTTTTTGCTTTGGGCGGTGGGGGCGCTGCGCCCGCGATCTTGAAGCCGGCGAAACCGGCGCCGTCGATGCATGCCCACAGGATGACCTGGTGACGCGCCGGGCCTTCGCCGTGGACGTGTTTCCCGGGCAAGCGAGCCATGGGTCACCCGTCCTGATCGACCTGCGAGTGCCGTCAGGGCGCGTTCGCGTTCGCGGCTGCCCGGTGGCCATAGCTGAGCACCCGCGTGATCTGCCAGGTGCCTGCCTGCTCCCGCCAGATCATCGTGAAATCCGCCAGGCCGTCGCACTCGCCGGTAGCGAACTGGCAGAAACGATGCGTGCCCTGCGCGATCGCGCCAAAGTCCCGGACCGGAAACACCCGGAGCGTGCCCGGCACCAGCTCGCGGCGGAAGTTGCCGCAGGCGTACTTCGCCGTGTTGGCGAGCATGTCGTCGCGGTTCCAGGTCACGCCGCCATTGTCGTGATAGAACTCCACGTCGTCGTCGAAGTAGCTGGCATGCCTCGCAAGCTGATCCGGCGCCGCGCAACGGTTGAACGCGTCGAAGACCGCGGAATCGAGCGCAGCGATCGTGGTGGTTAGGGCGTCGTCGGCCGAGGGTGCGGCAGGTTCTGTCGCTACGGATGCCGTGGACATTGCTGCAGCCACCACCAGCAAGCTTCCGGATTTCTTCACTGCAGTCTCCAAGAGAGCAGGGCGATCCTTGATCGTGAGGCCGTCACGCACACGCAACCCGGCATCTGGAGCAGGTTGCGCCACGAAGCGGCGACGGCGTGAATTGTCAGGCGCCGCAGGGGCGCTAGCAAGTCCAGTAGATCCTGGCCGCAAGGTCGATCACCTCCGGCCCGTCGCTGCAGCCGCCTGCATCCTGCGCCGACCTGTCGGAAACCCCGTGGCCGATGATCCATTGCTTCGACGCGGGGTGCCACATGAGCCGGCCTTCGGTGAGGACGCCCGCCGGAAATGGATCGGAAGCCGTGGGATTGACCACGGTAATGCGTGAATCGCTGATCGTCACGTCGAGCGCAATGCCGGGCATCGTCGGGTGTTCGGCGAAGCGGTGCTGGAACACATAGCGACCGGAGGCAAGCGGGATTTCTGGATCCTGTGCTGTTGCACAGGCAGGGGCCAGGATTGCCGCTGCCATCAGGAGAAGCGGGTGCTTCATGCGCCGCCCGAGACGCCGGGATCGAGACGCGCAGCGAAACGAGCTCGCCTGCGTGGGATTGCCGAGCTCAGCTGGGTGTGCACGCTGGCGATGTCTCCGATGCGGGATTGATGGACGTCGTTGCCCAGAAGTCCAAGTCACAACGCGAGAAGCGTCATCGCTGCAAGACACCGATCGAACGACTCCGCGAACTATCAGCGGGGGCACCTGGGATGTCAATTCACCCTTCCGTCCCCCGCAGTTTGGCCAGAAACCTGCGGAGATGCGGATCGCTGCGGTGAAACGGCACTTCTGAAAACGGAAACCACCTTGCGTCATGGAACTCGATGGGATCGAACTCGATCGGCTCGTTGCGGTTTGCAGCGACGGCGTACCAAAGCGAGGCATCGGTGTGGCCCGAGGTCAGGCCGACCGTCTCTGTCACGGTGACCATTAAAGGCGCGCCGATCTGGTCCAGTCGGATATCGATGCCAAGCTCTTCCTTGAGCTCGCGGACCACCGTGGCGCGTGGATCTTCATCCGGCTCGACATGCCCGCCAGTCGGTAGCCAAAGTTCCGCGTTTTTGTGATCCACCAGCAGGATGTGTTCGTCGCAGACGAGAGCGAAATACGAAACCAGATGTTTCGGCGGTACAGCGGGTTTCTCGATGCGGAACAGTGGTGCTCCCGACTCGACCCATGCGATTGCGTCACGCAGGTGCTGCTGCTCCAGAGCATCGTGTGCAGTGATCGATACCAGTTCCGAGTGAACGCGGTCTTTCATCTGAGGCCTAAAGACTGGGTTGAGCTGCGCCGGAAAGCGGCATCGGCTTGAATGAATTGTTAGGCCGCTGGCAACAATGCCAACGGCCTTCTGCAACGAATTGGCTGGCCTTGCGTAAACATCGTGGATTAGAGCGCATGCGGCTGCCGATCCGGCCCGAAGTAGTAAATCTCCTCGTGCTTGAAACCCCACGTCCCATTGAGTTGGCGAATGTGTGGTTCGAAAGTGAAGAGCCGAACAGAGCCCAAGGATTGAGAGTTTCCAACCTCAATATAACACCGTTTGGTACGTTCCGCCGCGATGCTATGGCCAAGGTTCCCGCGGAAGTCGAGGTTCTGGAAGCCGAGGCTCGCTATCTGCGCAGTGCTGAAGGCGAACAGTTCTGCGAAAGTGGTCGTGGGCGTGACGAAACTCCGCATTGACTGATGAAGTAGCTCTTGCGCCTCCAGTCCAGCTTTAAATTCGGCTGCTTGAGGTTGAGAGGTGAACCGTCCGTTCTCTACGGGGATGGTCCTGGCGCAATCACCCCATAGACCACCGCGCATAGGACTTAGATCGACGGTAATGACATTGAAGTCACCTACCGGCTCGCTGTCAGGTTGGTAGTCGCGGCCTGAAAGTGACTCGCAACTGCGAGTGCCTAGAAGAACGAGGGCGGGACAGTTGTAGTACCAAGTCTCGGTGATACCGTGCGCTGCAAGTAGTGATACGGCGCGCTCTGCAAGGGTGCGCTCGGTGTCGGAGGGGTGGATCGAAGCAGCAAGCTGCGCCAGCACAGCCTTTGCGACTGTTTGGATTTCGCGGTGCTCGATCGGAGGAAACATGTCCTGTGCGGCCTAACGCTTGAATTAAGCCGTGCCGCGAAGCGGCATCGGCTTGAATGAATTGTTAGATGGCACCGGCTGCTTCCGCCTTTGCCCGCCACGCCTGAGTGTCAGCATTATTTGTCCTACGAGAAGCCCAATAGCGCAGGAGGGAAGCAGTCCCCTTAGTCGTTTTCAGAAACATGGTATTTAGCCCAACTTTGTCCTTTGTTTTGACATGGCTGGAGTCACCCATGTATTGGATCCGTACAACACCGTCCTGTTGGTGGAGGCCTTGGGCCATCATGCTTTTGTAATGCAGGGGAGACAGATGCACGGATTCATTGAGAAGTTCATATGCCGGTGAGATCCATGGATTGTTTCTTGCCAATAATTCAACAAGGTATCCATCTGTTAATTTTTTTCCTTCTGATCCCTTGATCCGCCGTAGTTTTTCGCCGTCCGTAAGTTGTTGCGCTAGCGTATGGGGTGTGGGTTGCAGTAGGACGCGGTTGAGCCTCACAAGAGAGTCCAATTGGCTCCGAGTGAGGATGCAGCAGCCATTAAAGTTGTCTATCTCCGCCAGTGCTGCATACGCGCGCACCGTATCCATACTGCGCAAAGCAGCGGACATGCAGTAGGTATCGAATGGAAGCAGGCAACCGTCGCAGCTCTCCATCAGGCGCTGTGACGACTCCAAAAGTGCGGTGTTGAGCTCTTCCGGCCCGTGGAACGCATTCTTCATGTGCCGTCTAACGCCTGAGTTAAGCCGCGCCGTGTAGTGGAGCCAAGCACATGGCAAGCTGTACTTGCCATGTGCTTGGCGGAACGAAACGGTGTCGGCTTGAATGAACTGTTAGGCGATGGTGCCAAGCGGTGATGAACAATGGAAGTGCCGTCCTTTGAGGAAGAACTGGACATTCTCTTTCCGTCCCCCGAAGTCCCCGTTGTAAGTCTCAAGGTCCCCATTAGAGAACGATTTGTACGGACCATGGCTGCTTACCTCCTGGATTTCTTGGGCGGACATGCCGAAGCTCCATGGACCGAAGTCGCCTGCGAATGCAGGGAACACCGCGAACAAAAGAATCGCACATGCTGCAATCTTCATTACTGCCCCCTAACGCCTGAATTAAGCCGAGTCGCGAAGCGGCTTCGGCTTGAATGAATTGTTAGGCGCCTGACGTGGATGCCTGCTCAAGGAGTGCATCCGGATCCAGGTACTCATCGGGGTCTTCGCTTAAATTTGCAAGTAAACTACAAATCTCTGCGAAGTCAGTGTGTGCAATGACGTCTTTACCATTGGTGGATCCGGCAGATCTTGCGGAGAAATACAGATTGCGCACCTCGTTGAGGGCAGCGACCAACTCTGCTTCATCGTTTGTTTGAACGTCAATGTCCAGTGAAGTCAGGTAAAGAAGTTGGCGGTCGGGACTATAGACAGAGGGAACTCTACGATTGGATAGCTCAGGTGAAAGTTCTCTGATCTGTCGAAAAGATGCAGAAGAAAAGTAGCCATCCCAGTCAAATTCTTTCTTTCTCACAAGACTCTCCTTGAGCTTAAATCAGGCGCCTAACGCTTGAGTTAAGCCGTGCCGCGAAGCAGCATCGGCTTGGACGAATTGTTAGAGGTCACCCCCAAATACACTGGGCGTTCAAGTGCAGCCGCATAGCCCGCGTGACGGATAAATGGCCATACCTCTACCTCCCCCTGCTGCTTGAACCAATTTGCATAGAATCGGTTGGTTAGCCCCAATGTAAGCAGGTTGGCGAGCCCAAGAGCAAAGAGCCGCATGCCACGGAGTTCTGGCCACTCGTATGGCAAGTCGGTCTTTAGGAAGAGAACCCAGAGGGCGACATGAGATTTATCCTTGCGGGACAGTGCGTGCTTGCCACGAAGCCGATGCTCTTCCAAGTCAGAGTACAAGTGCCAGGCGCCCTCTTGATAGATCGCTGCAATGGCAGGGTCTGCGGTGTTGAGAGCGGGGAGCAGTATGTCCTCAAACTGGTCATTGGTAATGGTGCCCGCAACCAAGGCTCGAATCGCTTGTGCAAATCTGTCACGTGCCTCGCGGTCAATCATAGTGACCTCTAACGCCTGAGTTAAGCCGCGCCGTGTAGTGGAGCCAAGCACATGGCAAGCTGTACCTGCCATGTGCTTGGCGTAACGAAGCGGTGTCGGCTTGAACGCATTGTTAGGCCCCGGACCACGGACTGGCAAGTAGCAGCA
>NZ_JAIWPT010000014.1 GCF_021191695.1 Proluteimonas luteida | reverse complement strand
CCGCCAGCGACTGCAGCGTCGCGCCGCTGCGCACGCTGGCCTTGCCGCGGCCCAGCAGCGGCATGTTGTGGAAGGCGTAGACCTCGTCGCAGGGGAAGCGCGCGAACAGGCCGTCCCCGGCCATGCGGATCGCGCCGCGCCCGCCTTCCTCGGCCGGCTGGAAGATCAGCACCACGCGGCCGCTGGCCGGCGGATGCCGGACCAGGTACGTGGCGGTGCCCAGCAGCGCCGAGGTATGCCCGTCGTGGCCGCAGGTGTGCGCGGTGCCGTCGCGCTGCGAGCGGTAGTCCGCGTCGCTGTGTTCCTGCATCGGCAGCGCGTCCATGTCCGCGCGCAGGCCGATCGACAGCCCCGGCCGGCCGCTGTCGATGACCGCGACCACGCCGGTGCCGCCCAGGCCCCGGTGGACGTCCAGCCCCAGCGATTCGAGCACCTCGGCGACCAGTGCCGAGGTCCGCAGCTCCTCGAAGCCGAGTTCCGGCCAGGCATGGATGCGGTGGCGCCAGGCGGTCATTTCAGGCGCAAGCGACGCCGCGGGATCGAGGACGGTCATCGGCGGGGACACGCGTTCGTGTGGAAAGCACGGCCGGCGATTATCGCAGGATGCCGGCGCCGGTCGCTGCCGCCGCCATGCGGCGATGACGCGCGGCAACGTGACCGGCGCGCCGATGTCCTGTATCCCGGAGCCTGCGCCGGACCGGCGCGGGTGCGATGCCCGCATGCGCCGCACGAGGAGACCGCCATGTCTGCCCTGCCGACCCTGTACCACCTCATCGACGGCCAGCCGTTCGCCTCGTCGCGGCCGCCGTTCGAGAACCGCAATCCCGCGACGGGCGCGCTGATCGGTCATGTCTGCGAGGCCGACGCCGGCATCGTCGACCGGGCCGTGCAGGCCGCGCGACGCGCCCTGCGCGGGCCATGGGCACGCCTGGACGAGCACGACCGCGCCGCGCTGCTGCGCCGGACCGCCGACCGGATCCGTGCACGCTTCGACGATTTCCTCGCCGCCGAGGTCGCCGACACCGGCAAGCCGGTGTCGCTGGCGCGCACGGTCGACATCCCGCGCGGCGCGGCGAACTTCGAGGTGTTCGCCGACCAGATCGCCAATACCGCGACCGAAAGCTTCCGCACCGCGACGCCCGACGGCCGCGGTGCGCTGAACTACGGCCTGCGCACGCCGCGCGGCGTGATCGCGGTGATCTGCCCGTGGAACCTGCCACTGCTGCTGACGACCTGGAAGGTCGCGCCGGCGCTGGCGTTCGGCAACACCGTCGTGGTCAAGCCGTCCGAGGACACGCCGACGACGACCGCGCTGCTGGCCGAGGTCATGCGCGAGGCCGGCGTGCCGGACGGCGTGTTCAACGTCGTGCACGGCTTCGGCCCCGACAGTGCCGGGCAGTACCTCAGCGAGCACCCGGACGTCGATGGCATCACCTTCACCGGCGAGACCCGCACCGGCGCCGCGATCATGCGCGCGGCGGCGACCGGGGTGCGGCCGGTGTCGCTGGAACTGGGCGGCAAGAACGCCGGCGTCGTGTTCGCCGACTGCGACCTCGACGCCGCGGTCGCCGGCATCGCGCGCGCGGCCTTCCTCAACAGTGGGCAGGTCTGCCTGGGCACCGAGCGCGTATACGTGCAGCGGCCGTTGTTCGACACCTTCGTGCAGCGCCTCAGGGCGGAGGCCGGGATGCTGCGGCCGGGCGATCCGCGCGACGCCGCGACGCGTTTCGGCCCGCTGGTCAGCGCCACGCACCGGCGCAAGGTGCTCGACTGCTACGCGCGTGCGCGTGCCGACGGCGCGACCGTCGTCACCGGCGGCGGCGTGCCGCAGCTGCCCGACGCGCTGGCCGGCGGCTACTGGGTGCAGCCGACGATCTGGACCGGCCTGCCCGATGCGTCCCCGGTGCTGCGCGAGGAGATCTTCGGTCCGTGCTGCCACGTGGCCCCGTTCGACGACGAGGACGAGGCGGTCGCGCGCGCCAACGACAGCGCCTACGGGCTGGCGACGACGATCTGGACCCGCGACCTGGCGCGTGCGCACCGCGTCGCCGCGGCGATCGAGGTCGGCGTGGCCTGGGTCAACTGCTGGTACCTGCGCGACCTGCGCACCGCCTTCGGCGGTGCCAGGCAGTCCGGCATCGGCCGCGAGGGCGGCGCGCATGGCCTGGAGTTCTACACGGAGCTGCGCAACGTCTGCATCAAGCTCTGAACGCCGCCGTCGCGCGCTGTCTGTCATCCGTTTTCAGGATCGGGTTGCTGTTGCGGCGTAGGGCGGGTCTCGACCCGCCGCGCGCGGGTACCGGAGATGCGGGGGGCGGATCGAGATCCGCCCGACGCGGGGATTGTCCCGGCGGGCAACCGCTGCGCCGCGGTTCCCGCTAGCATTGCCGCCTGTCCGCGCGCCCGTCGCGCCGCTTCCGTTGCCGATCGCGCGTCGTCCGGCACCTGCCGGAGTCCGCCGATGTCGTTGTCGCTGCTGCTGTTTCCGTTGCTCGGTGCCGTCGCCGGCATCCTCGCCGGCCTGCTCGGCATCGGCGGCGGCCTGGTGTTGGTGACCGCGCTGGTCTGGCTGTTGCCGTTGTACGGCGTGCCCGGCGGCGCCGCGGTGCATGCCGCGCTGGCCACGTCGCTGGCGTCGGTGGTGCTGACCGGCCTGTCGTCGGCCTGGTCGCACAGCCGCCGCGGCAGCGTGCTGTGGCCGACGGTCGCGTGGATGGTGCCCGGCGTGCTGCTCGGCGGCTGGCTCGGCACGCTGTTTGCGGTGCGGGTCGACGGACAATGGCTGAAGTTCGGCGTCATCGCCTATTGCGGCGTCGCCGGCCTGCAGATGCTGCTGTCGCGATCGCCGCCCGCGGGCGGCGCCAGCGTGACGCCGCGCGGCGCGGGCATCAGCACGGCCGGCGTCGGCATCGGCGCGGTGTCGTCGCTGGTCGGCATCGGCGGCGGCAGCATGACCGTGCCGCTGCTGGTCTGGCGCGGGGTGCAGCCGGTGCGCGCGGTCGGCACCTCGTCGGCCTGTGGCGTGTTCATCGGCCTGGCCAGTGCGGCCGGCTATGCGGCGCATGCGCCCGCCGGGGTGATGCCTGCGCATTCGCTGGGCTACGTGTACCTGCCCGCCGCGATCGGCATCGCGCTGACCTCGATGCTGTGCGCGCCGCTGGGCACGCGGATCGCGCACGCGATCAGCGGCCCTGCGCTCAAGCGCGTATTCGCGGTGTTCCTGTTCCTGGTCGGCGCGAGCCTGCTGCTGGCGTAGGCGTGCGGGCGGCAAGAACGTCCGTGTTCCGCAGGCCGGCGGCGTAGCGCCGACCTGCGTCTTTTCGGCACGCCGGGATCCGGCGCGCGCCGTCGCCGACGGCGCCCGGATCCCGCAGGCGGAATCCGGATGCCGGGTTGCCGGCGGTGCTCAGCGCATCGCCGCGCCGGCGAGGAACTCCTCGAGGTCCAGACGGTGGTCGCCGTTGCGGTCGATGTGGCCGAAATGGGCATGCAGCGGATGGTCGGCGGGCAGTTCGTCGTGGCCGATGTAGCCGTCGCCATTGCGGTCGAGCCGGGCGAACTCCTCGCGCGCGGCGGCATCGGCGTCGTCCGTCGCCGGGCTGGCGTGGCCGGCATGGCCGTTGTCGTGGCCGTGATGGGCATGCTCCTGCGCGGCGGCGAGTGCGGGCGACAGCAGCAGGGCGAGCAGGGCGAGCAGGGCGAAGCGGGTGGTGCGGTGCATGGTGGTGTCCTTGTCGGATGGGAGAAAGAAAAAGAAGAAGCCGCGCGCCGGCGGTGGACCCGGCGCGCGGCGCATGCGGCTCAGAACCACATGCGCAGGCCGGCGACGACGCGCGTGTCGCGCGCATGGCCGCCGGCGGCGCGCTGGTAGTCGGCGGTGTCGCCGAAGCTGCGTTCATGGACCACGCCGATGTATGGCGCGAAGCGGCGGCTGAACTCGTAGCGCAGGCGCAGGCCGGCCTCGATCGAATTGAGGCCGCTGCCGATGCGTTCGCCCGGTTCGTCCTTCAGCGAGGCCGTGGCTTCGATCGCCGGCTGCAGGATCAGGCGGTTGGTGAAGCGCATCTCGTACTCCGCCTCGAGCTTCGTCTGCACCTGGCCGCCGCTGCCGGCATAGGCCATCGCCGAGACCTCGAACATGTACGGCGCCAGGCCCTGCACGCCGAACGCGGCCCAGCTGCGCGCATCCGGCTGGAAGTCGTGGCGGACACCGGCGACGACGTCCCACCACGGCGTGACGCCGCGGCCGTACAGCAGTTCGACATCGGCCTTGCCGGTCCTTCCGGCCTCGCGCTCGCCCTCGCTGCGCAGCCACACGCGGTCGAGGTCGCCGCCGATCCACGCCGCCACTTCCCAGGCCTGGCCGGTGCCGTGGTCGGCATCCCAGGCTTCCAGGCGCTCGACCAGCAGCATCGTGCTGATCGGCGAGGCGTGTTCCATCGCGTGGTGGTCGAGCACCGGGAACGCGGCGGCGAGGTCGGCTTCGGTCAATGGCGGGATCGGCGTGCGCGGCGTGGCGGACGCTGCCGGCGGCGCATGCCCCGCATGGCCGTGATGACCGTGGTGGTGGTGCCCGGTGCCATGGTCGTGCGCGTCCACGCCGGTATCGGCGGATTGCGCACGATGCCCGGCATGGGGGGCGGCGGCGGGTGTGCCGTGCCCGGCGTGCCCCGCATGCGGGTCGTCGGCCGTGGCGGCGGACTGTGCGCGATGCGCGGCGTGCGGATCGGCGGCCGGGGGGGTGGATGTCGTGCGGTGGCCGGCATGCGGGTCGCTTGCCGGTGCATCGTGCCCGTGGCCGGCATGCGGGTCGGCTGCGGACTGCCGGTGCGCGGCATGCGGGTCCGCAGCCGGTGCAGCGGGCTGCGCGCGATGGGCCGCGTGTGGATCGTCGGCCGTCGTGCGCTGCGCGTGCCCGGCGTGCGGATCGGTGGCGGCCGGCGTGTCCGTCGCGGGCGCCGGCACGTGCTGCGCATGCTGGGCGGCGGCGGTGGCGGACAGGGCCAGCAGCAGCGTGGCGGCGAGCAGCGATCGTGGATGTCGGAGGTCGGTCCTCATGCCTCGATCCTCACTTCGCGCATCATCCCCGCTTCCATGTGGTAGAGCAGATGGCAGTGGAAGGCCCAGCGCCCGGGCGCGTCGGCGCGCACCCGGAAACTGCGCCGGCTGCCCGGCGGCATGTCGACGGTGTGCTTGCGCACCATGAAGTCGCCGTTGGCGTCCTCGACGTCGCTCCACACGCCGTGCAGGTGGATCGGGTGGGTCATCATCGTGTCGTTGACCAGCACGATGCGCATGCGCTCGCCGTAGTTGAGCCGCAGCGGATCGGCGCCGGCGAACGGGATGCCGTCGAACGACCACGAGAACTTCTCCATGTGCCCGGTCAGGTGCAGCTCGACGTCGCGACCCGGGTCGCGGCCGTCCTCGTCGCCGGCGATGCTGCGCAGGTCGGCGTAGGTCAGCACGCGCCGGCCGTTGTCGCGCAGGCCGATGCCGGGGTCGTCGAGCCGCGGGATCGGCGTCATCGTCTGCATGTCGACCAGCGGGTTGCGGGTCTCGCTGGCGGGATGCGCCTGCATGCCGGCGGTCTCGTGCGCGCCGTGGCCCATCGCCGCGTGGTCCATGCCGGCATGCCCCATCGCGGCATGGTCCATGGCCGCGTGCTCCGTCGAAGCGTGGTCCATCGCAGCATGGCCGCCGGCCGCGGGCGCGGCGTGGCTGCCGTGCGCGCCGTGGTCGTGGCCCATGTCGGCCATCGTCAGCAGCGGCCGCGGGTCGTGGGCGGGCACCGGCGCGGCCAGTCCCGGGCGCACCGCCAGCGTGCCGCGGGCATGGCCGGTGCGGCCCATGTCCTGGGCGAAGATGGTGTAGGCGTCCTGTCCGGACGGTTCGACGAGCACGTCGAAGGTCTCGGCGACCGCGATGCGGAACTCGTCGACGGTCACCGGATGGATCGGCTGGCCATCGGCGGCGACCACGGTCATCTTCAGCCCCGGGATGCGCACGTCGAAGTAGGTCATCGCCGAGCCGTTGATGAAGCGCAGCAGCACTTTCTCGCCGCTGCGGAACAGGCCGGTCCAGTTGCCGGCCGGCGTGGTGCCGTTGAACAGGTAGGTGTAGGTGTGCGCGTTGACGTCGGAGATGTCGGTCGGCGTCATCCGCATCCGGCCCCAGTCGCGGCGGTCGGCCACGGTGGCGGCCAGCCCCTGCCGGCGCACGTCGCGGAAGAAGTCGCCGACCGTCGGCTTGTAGTAGTTGTCGTACTCGGGGTACTTGCGCAGGCGCCGGAACAGCTGGCCCGGGTCGAGGTCGGTCCAGTCCGACAGCAGCACCACGTGCTCGCGGTCCCAGGCGTAGGGCAGCGGTTCGCGCGGGTCGACGATCAGCGCGCCGTACAGCCCGGCCTGCTCCTGGAACAGCGAATGGCTGTGGTACCAGTAGGTGCCCGACTGGCGCAGCTGGAAGCGGTAGGTGAAGGTCTCGCCGGGATGGATGCCGTTGAAGCTCAGTCCCGGCACGCCGTCCATGTTGGCCGGCAGCAGGATGCCGTGCCAGTGCACGGACGTGATCGCATCGGGCAGGCGGTTGGCCACGCGCAGGGTCACGGTATCGCCTTCGCGCCAGCGCAGGACCGGCGCGGGCAGGCTGCCGTTGACGGTGATCGCCGGCCGCGTGCGGCCGGTGAAATTGACTGGCGAGGCGCCGATCGACAGGTCGAAGTCGGTGCCGCGCAGCACGTTCGGGCCGGTGCGGGCATCGCTGCCGGCGGCCAGTGCCGGCAGCCAGCCGGCGGTGCCGGCGGCCAGGCCGCCGAGGGCGAGGCCCTGGACGAAGCTGCGGCGCGACAGCGGGGACCGCGCCCACGGCGCGGGTCGGTTGGGATCTGGGGACATGGCGGAACTCCGTCACAACCGACGCGTGGGGCCGGCCGGACTCGGGAAGCTGTGGGGACGGCGCGCGGCAGGGGCCGCGGCCATGCGCGAACAGGCGCCGGGTGGCGCAGGCTCAGCCGATCGGGGGGCGCAGCAACGGCAGCCGCGGGGTCGCCGGCAGGCCGCGGGCGTTGGCGTCCACCGGCGCGTCGCGCAGGCCGGTGTCGATGACGGCCGCAGCCGGTCCGGCTACCGCGTGGGTGTGCTGCAGGCAGGAGTCGAGGCAGAACTGCAGGCAGTCGTCGCCGTGCCGGGCGTGGTCGTCGGCCATGTCCGGCATCGCGGCGTGCGCCGCGGCCGCTTCGCCGCTGCCATGGCAGTCGCCCGCGGTATCCGCGATGGCGGCGTCCCGTGCGATCGCGGCCGCCACGGCGGCATCGGTCTCGATCACCGCGACCCGCCCCGAGGCCATCGCCGCGCCCAGGCCGTTGCCCAGCAGCACCAGGCACAGCAGCGCGTGCAGCCAGAGGCGCAGGGACGGCGGGCGGGAGGCGCGGACGGACATGGCCGACAGCATACCGCCACGCGGGGCCGCCGTCGCGGCGACGTACACTAGGGCCCGTTCGAGATACGCGGGCCCGGCTGCGGGCAGCCCGGCAGGACATCCTTCGCGGATCCCGACAGCCCCCCATCCGCTGTGCGGCGGCCGGTTGCCGCGCGTCGCCACCACGAGTGCACCATGTCCAACCGCGACTGGGTGGCCCAGGCCATCCGCAGGATCGAGGCCGACTTCAACCGGTCCGCCGACACCCACCTCATTCCGCTGCCGCTGCCGGCGTTTCCCGGCATCGACGTCTACCTCAAGGACGAGTCCAGCCACCCGACCGGCAGCCTCAAGCACCGGCTGGCGCGCTCGCTGTTCCTGTACGCGCTGGCCAACGGCTGGCTGCATGCCGGCAGCACCGTGGTCGAGGCGTCGAGCGGTTCGACCGCGGTGTCGGAGGCGTATTTCGCGCGCCTGCTGGGCCTGCCGTTCGTCGCGGTGATGCCGGCCTCGACCTCGCCCGACAAGATCGCCGCGATCGAGTTCCAGGGCGGCCGCTGCCACCTGGTGCAGAGCGCCTGCGACATCGGCGCGGCGTCGCAGCAGCTGGCGCGCGACATCGGCGGCCACTTCATGGACCAGTTCACCTATGCCGAGCGCGCGACCGACTGGCGCGCGAACAACAACATCGCCGAGTCGATCTTCAAGCAGATGGCCCAGGAGACGCACCCGGTGCCGGCGTGGATCGTCTGCAGCGCGGGCACCGGCGGCACCAGCGCGACGATCGGCCGCTACGCCCGCTACCGCGGCTTCGACAGCCGCATCCTGTGCGCCGATCCCGAGCATTCGGCGTTCTTCGACCATTACGCGCGCGGCGTGCGCGGCGAGTCCACGGCGGGCGACGTCGCGCCCGCGCCGGCGTCGCGGATCGAGGGCATCGGCCGCCCGCACGTCGAGCCGAGCTTCGTGCCCGGCTGCGTCGACGCGATGGTCAAGGTCCCCGACGCGCTGAGCCTGGCGGCGATGCGCGACGTCAGCCGCCGGCTCGGCCGCCGGGTCGGCGGCTCGACCGGCACCAACATGATCGGCGTGCTGGCCGTCGCCCGCGCGATGCACGATGCCGGCCGGTCGGGCTCGATCGTCACCATCCTCTGCGACGGCGGCGGGCGCTATGCGCACAGCTACTACAACCCGGACTGGTACGCGGCGCAGGGCTTCGACATGGACGCGGCCGATGCCGCTGTCGGCGCGGCGGCCGGGCAGGGCGTCGCGCTGCCCGGCCTGGACTTGATCGCGCGCGAGTCGAGCTGGGGTCGACCCCAGGTGCCGGCAGGTTAAAGATTCGTTACAACGGCAGGGCTGGCGGCACGGGGGCACCGGCAATCCCTGTCCACTGCCGGAGCCGCCGCCATGTCCCAACCGTCCCGTCACCGCCTCGCCGCCGCGGTCCAGCTGTCGCTGCTGGCCTGCCTGCCCGCACTGGCCGTCGCGCAGACGCCCGCGCCGGCCCAGCCCGAGGCCCGCACCCTCGACACGGTCAGCGTGACCGGCACCCGCATCCGCAAGGCCGAGCTGGAGACCGCGGTGCCGGTGCAGGTGCTGACCCGCGAGGACATCGACCGCAGCGGCTTCACCTCGGTCGCCGACATCGTGCAGAACCTCACCGCCAGCGGCGCGGCGCTGAACACGAAGTTCAATTCCAGCGGCAACTTCGGCGCGCCGCCCGATGGCGGCGGCGTCGGTGCCGGCGCGGCGACCGTCGACCTGCGCCACCTGGGACCCAAGCGCGTGCTGGTGCTGGTCGACGGCATCCGCTGGGTCAACGAGTCGTCGGCCTCGGGCGTCGGCGCGGCGGTCGACCTCAACACCATCCCGCTGGCGCTGATCGAACGCATCGAGGTGCTGGAGGACGGCGCCTCGTCGCTCTACGGCTCCGACGCGATCGCCGGCGTGGTCAACATCATCACCCGCCGCGACGCCGACGGCGGCAGCCTCGACCTGCACTACGGCGAGTACGACGACCTCGGCGGCGCGACCTGGGGCGCGGACCTGGGCTGGGGCGGCAGCAGCGAACGCGCGCAGTGGTTCGTCGGCGCCTCGTACTACAAGCAGCGCGAGATCGCGTCCTCGAAGTTCGCCAACGCGCGCGAGCCGGTGCCCGGCACCGGACTGGCGAACGGCAGCTCGGCGACGCCGGCCGGCCGCTTCATCTTCCAGGACCCCAACACCGGCGAGGTCTTCGACCTCTCGCCCAACGACGGCGCGACCTCGCCGGTCTACGACCCGACCCAGACCGGCTGCGACCGCACCGACGACTTCCACTGCTTCGGCACCGCCGACCGCTACAACTTCGCGCCCAGCAACCTGCTGCTGACCCCGTCGGAGCGCAAGTCGGTGTTCGGCCAGCTGCGCTTCGAGTTCACGCCGCAGGTCTCGGGCTACACCCGCGTGCTCTACAACGAACGCAACTCGGCCAACCAGGCCGCGCCCGAGCCGTTCTTCCTCGGCACCGACGCCGGCGTCTACAACCCCTGGGCCGAGGAGACGCTGGTGATCTCGGCGCTGAATCCCTACAACCCGTTCGGCTTCGACCTGACCACGGTCGGCGACGACGCCAACCTGTTCCTGGTCGGGCGCAGGCCGGTCGAGGGCGGGGTGCGCCGCTACGAGCAGAAGGTCAGGACCTGGTACGTCGCCGCCGGTGCGGAAGGCATGTTCGGCGTCGGCGACCGCACCTGGAACTGGGACGTCAACCTGGTACGCAGCGAAAGCCGCGCCGAGCAGACCAACACCGGCAGCTACAACGTGCGCCGCATCAACGAGGCGCTCGGCGATCCGGCCGCCTGCGCGGCGATCGCCGGCTGCGTGCCGCTGGACCTGTTCGGCGGGCCCGGCACGATCACCCCGGAGATGCTGGCCTTCATCCAGCCGGTCGTGCACGACGAGAGCCGCAACACGCTGAGCCTGGCCTCGGCCAACATCACCGGCGACCTCGCCCAGCTGTGGGCCGGCGCGCTGTCGTTCGCCGCGGGCCTGGAGTACCGCAAGTACGAGGGCAGCTACACGCCCGACCCGATCACCGTCGCCGGCGAGTACAACGGCGTGCCGTCGGGCGCGACCCGCGGCGACTACAGCGTCCGCGAGGCCTATGCCGAGTTCAGCCTGCCACTGCTGCACGACCCGGCGTCCGGCGAGCGCCTAGACCTCAGCGTCGCCGGCCGCTACTCGGATTATTCGACCTTCGGCGGCGAGAGCACCGGCAAGGTCGGCCTGCGCTGGCAGCCGGTCGACGAGATCCTGTTCCGGATGAGCTATGCCGAGGGCTTCCGCGCGCCGTCGATCGGCGAGCTCTACGGCACCCTGAGCCGCTTCGACGCGACCCTGGTCGATCCGTGTTCGGGCGCGGCCTCCTCGTCGGCCGCCTGCGCCGCCGACGGCGTGCCGCCTGGCTACGAGCAGACCAATTCGCAGATCTCGGTGGTGACCTCGGGCAACGCCGAACTCGAACCCGAGCACAGCCGCAGCCTGATGGTCGGCGCGGTGTGGAGCCCCTCGTTCGCCGACGGCGTGTCATGGTCGGACCGGCTCGACCTCGGCGTGACCTTCTACCGCCACCACATCGACGGCGCGATCCAGGCGCCCGACGCCCAGGGCATCCTCGACCGCTGCGTCGCCACCCGCGACCCCGTCGCCTGCGCCGCCTACGACCGCAGCGACCGCGGCCAGATCATCCGCTTCGACGACATCCTCGACAACCTCGGCACGATCAAGACCGACGGCTGGGACTTCAGCGCGGTCTGGACCCTGCCCGACGGCGACTGGGGCCGGCTGCGCTTCGACGCCCGCGCCACCTGGGTCACGCGCTACGAACTGGTCAACGAATCGGGCGAGCCCGAGCCGCGCCGCCCGGGCGTGGAGGTCAACGACAGCGCGATTCCCGAATGGTCGGCGACCCTGGTCAGCGACTGGACCCGCGGACCCTGGTCGCTGGCATGGACGCTGCGGCACATCGACCGCCTGCGCGAGTCCTGCGGCGGCGCCAACGGCTTCCCGATCTGCGACGACAGCGCGGGCGACCGCAACGACCTCGGCGCGACGACCTACCACGACCTGCAGCTGTCGTGGCGCAACCCCGCGTGGCTGAAGGGCACGCGGATCAGCGTCGGCGTCAACAACCTCACCGGCAAGGCGCCGCCGGTGTGCCTGAGCTGCAGCCTCAACGGCTACGACGCATCGACCTACGACCTGCCCGGCCGCTTCGTCTACGCGCGCCTGGGGCTGGAGTTCTGAGCCGGGCGCGGGCGGCGTGGCGGGTCGAGACCCGCCCGCCGGCGCACCCTCAGCGCCGCAGCGCGGCGTCGGGAATGATCAGTTCGGTCGACAGCGCGAGGTGGTCGGAGAACGCCGCCGGCATCGCCTGCATGTTCGCGCACTGCAGGTTGCTGGTGACCAGGATGTGGTCGATCGCGCGCTGCGGCTTCCAGCTGGGGAACGTGTGCACCGCGCAGGACGGCGGCTGCAGGCGGGTCTCGCGGTAGAGGATCTCCATCTCCGGCCGGTCGGAGGTGCAGTTGAAGTCGCCCATCAGCACCGCATTCGGGTACTGCTGCATGACCTCGGCGATGAACGACAGCTGCGAGCGCCGCGACTGCGCGCCCAGCGACAGGTGCGCGACCGCGATCACCAGCCCCGTGTCGCCCTCGCCGAAGCGGCCCAGCAGCACGCCGCGGCCGCCGATGCGGCCGGGCAGCGCGTGGTTGACGACCTCGATCGGCTCGACCTTGCTCAGCAGGCCGTTGGCGCTGGACGCGACCGCGCCGACGCGCCGGTTCGGCTGGTGGCTCCAGTAGCCGAAGCCGCCGCGTTCGGCCAGGTAGTGGGTCTGGTTGGTGAAGCCCGAGCGCCAGCTGCCCGGGTCGGCCTCCTGCAGGCCGACGATGTCGTAGGTGCCGGCCAGCCTGGCGATGGCGTCGAGCGACACGCGCTTGTTGCCGGCCGGCAGCACGTGCGACCAGCTGCGCGTCGCGTAGTCGCTGTAGCGGCGCGTGCTCGACCCCGCCTGGATGTTGGCGCTGAGCAGCTTGAGCCGTTGGACCGGTGCGACCTCGCTCACGTCAGTGCGCCGCGCGCTCCATGGCGACCAGGTGGTCGGCGATGCGCAGGGTGTCGTCGAGCGAGCCGCCGCCGGTCACCCGGTACTTGCCGGCGACGACCAGGGTCGGCGTCCTGTCGATACCGCTGCGCACACCGAACGCGCGCGCGCGCCCCATGCTGGCGTTGACCGCGAAGCTCTGCATCGTGCTGCGCAGCTGCGCGGTGTCGACGCCGAGCGTGCCGTAGAAGTCGACGATCGCGTCGAGGCTGGCGTTGGGCGGCAGCCGGCGCTGGATGTGGATGGCGTTGAACGTCGCGTCGTGGGTCCTGTCGAGCACGCCCATGGTCTCGGCGGCGTAGAATGCACGCGGGAAGCTGTCGGCGTCGTTGAACACCGCCGGTACCGCGACGAAATGCACGTCCGCCGGTTGCTTCGCCTTCCAGGCATTGACCAGCGGCTCGAACGCGGCGCAGTGGCCGCACCAGTAGGCGAAGACCTCGGCGACCTCGATCCTGCCGGGCGTCGCGGCGAACGGCTGGCCGCCGCTGATCTCGACATAGTCCTTGCCGGCCTGCGGCGCCGGACCGGCGGGCGGCTGCACGGCGGGCGCGGGCGTCGGCGCGGCCGGCGTCTCCGCTTCCGTCGCGTCCGCGTCCGCATCGGGCACGGGTTCGGCCGGCGCGCCGTTGTCGGCGTCGGGCGTGATCTCGCCGGACTCGCCGCCGGCGGCCGGCGCGACCTGCTCGGTACCCTGCGGCGCGTCGGCGGAGGCGGCCGGCGTGGCCGCCGTGTCGGGCTGCTGGGTACAGGCCGCCAGCAGGGCCGGGGCAAGGAGGACAAGCAGGGCGTGGCGGATCTTCATGCGGAATCTCTCGAGGGATGGATCGGATTGCGGCTCAGCGGGCGGCGCGTTCGCGGGCGATCAGCTGCCCGGCGACGTCCAGCGCCTCCCGCAGGCTGGGGGCCTGCACGCGGTACCTGCCGTTGATGATGAGGGTCGGCGTGCCCCGGACACCACTGCGGACGGCGAACGCGTGCGCCTGGTTCATTTTCTCGTCAGTTGCCGGGCTCGTCATCGCGGCCAGGAATGCCGCCTGCGATGGCGCGCCGTGCGCGGCGTACCAGTGCGCGACCGCCTCGTAGCCGGCACCGCCACGTGGCAGTACCGATTGTTCATGCACCGCGGAGAACAGCGCGTGATGGGTCTGGCGCTGCAGCCCCAGTTCCTGCGCGGCGAAGAAGCCGCGCGCGAAGGCGTCGTTGGCCGAGTACGCGGCCGGCAGCAACACGAAGCGCACGTCGTCCGGTTGCCGGGCCAGCCAGGGATCGAGCAGCGACTGGAACTGGAAACAGTGGATGCAGCCGTAGGAGAACACCTCGACCACCTCGATGCCGCCGGCCTGCGGCGCCAGCGGTGCGCCGAAGGGAATCGGCACGTAGTCGCGGCCCTCCAGCAACGCGCCGCCCACGGGGGCGCTGTCCGCGGCCGGGGTCTGCGCCGATGCCGGCGCGAGCAGCGCGGCGACCGGCAGCAGCAGGCACAGCAGTGCCGCGAGGCGCGGCTGGCGGAAGGGACGGATCATGGCCGCAGCTCCTGCGAACGGGCAGCGCAGCATCATACGACTGCGTGGCGGCCGCTGCAGCGCGTGTCGTGCCGCGACCGGACTGGCGACGTCACCATGCGCGACGCGTGGCGGCGGTCGCGGTCAGTCCGCGTCCGGCGTGGCGTCCGGCGCGGGGTCGGTCCCGGGGTCGGCTTCGTCGGCATCCGGGGTTGGCACCGGGGTTTCCTCCAGCGGGACGGCCGGCGCCGGCTGCGCCGCCGCCTGGGCCTCGATCGCCGCCAGCATCGCCGGGTCGGGGCGCGCATGCAGGCCCTGCATGTAGCTGGCCAGCGCCTCGATCTCCTCGTCGGTCAGCGACTTGGCGACCGACGCCATGACGTTGAACAGGTGCTTGTCCTGCTCGTCGGAGACGCCTTCGCGATAGGTGTACAGGCGGGCCGAGCTGTACCACGCCTGCTGGCCGCCGACATGCGGATAGGCCGGCCCGGGATTGCCGCTGCCGGCCGGTCCGTGGCAGGCCATGCAGGCCGGCAGGCCGCGCTCGGCGTCGCCGCTGCGGAACAGCTTCTGGCCGACCTCGTAGAACTTCATGCCCTCGTAGGGGCCGCTTTCGACCAGGCCGTCGTCGGCGATGCCGGCGCCCGCCTCCTGCTGCGCGTAGTGGGCGCCGAGGTCGCGCATGTCCTGCGCGCTCAGCGGCAGCGCGAACGGCTGCATCAGCGGGCTCAGGCGCTCGCCGCTCTTGAACAGGGCCAGCTGGCGGGCGACGTAGCGCTCGCTCTGGCCGGCGATGCGCGGGTAGATCGTCGGATCGATGTCGGCATTGCCGTCGAGGCCGTGGCAGGCGGCGCAGGCGCCGGCCAGCTGCGCGCCCTTCTGCGGATCGCCGGGCGCGGCCTTGGCCAGCGCGGCGACCGCGTTGGCGTCCAGCGGTTCGGTCTCGACCGGCGGGTTGTCCGGCAGCGGCGCCACGGTGGACTGGGCGAAGGCGACGGCGCCGACCAGCAGGACGGCAAGACCGGCAACTCCGTAGACACGAGCGTGGCGCATTTGCTGGGCTCCGTGGATCGTTGGCCCCGCGGCCGGGCTGCGGACGCGAGTGCCCGGATTATGTGTGGCGGGGTCAGGGCGGTCAAACCGCAGCGCAGCGTGCTTCCGGCCGGCGCGCGGGCGCCGCCGGCCGGTCCGTGCCAAGCTATCGCGATGTCCAATCCCTTTGCACGGGCCAGCTACCTGCTGGCCGCACACACCCCGCAGCAGCTGCCGCCCGACGGCGGGTTCGAGGTCGCCTTCGCCGGCCGCTCCAACGCCGGCAAGTCCAGCGCGCTCAATGCGCTGTGCCAGCAGAACGCGCTGGCGCGGGTGTCCAAGACCCCCGGACGCACCCAGCAACTGGTGTTCTTCGCCCTGCCGCCGCACGAGAACCGTTACCTGGTCGACCTGCCCGGCTACGGCTACGCCAAGGTGCCGCGCGACCTGCAGGCGCACTGGCAGGCGTTCCTGGCGCGCTACTTCCGCGAGCGCGAGGCGCTCAAGGGCCTGGTCGTGGTCATGGACATCCGCCATCCGCTGAAGGACTACGACCGGCAGATGATCGCCTTCGCGGTCGAACACGGCATGCCGGCCCATGTACTGCTGACCAAGGCCGACAAGCTGGGCCGCGGCGCGGCCGGCAACACCCTGCAGGCGGTGCGCAGGGAGTTGCAGGCCCAGCACGGCGACAAGGTCAGCGTGCAGACCTTCTCCGGCGAATCGAAGGTCGGCGTCGACGAGGCGCGCGCGGTCATCGCGCGCTGGCTGCGGATCGCGCCGCCGGCTGCGGCGTAGGCCGGCTCGGGAGGCGGCCTGCCACGCCGGAAGCGGCGGTCAGACCGAGACGTCGAACAGCCGCCCGATCAGGCTCGCGGCGGCCATCGCCAGCACGCCCCAGAACCCGACCCGCAGCGCGCCGCGCAGCACCGGCGCGCCGCCGGCATGGGCGGCCAGCGCGCCGGACAGCAGCAGGCCGATGACGGTGCTGGCCCAGACCAGCGCCTCCACCCGCGCCGGCGGCGACAGCAGGGCCGCGACGATCGGCAGCGCCGCGCCGACCAGGAACGCGGCCGCCGATGCCAGCGCCGCCTGCAGCGGCCGTGCGCGCAGGGTCTCGCTCAGGCCGAGCTCGTCGCGCGCATGCGCGGCCAGCGCATCGTGTGCGGTCAGCTGCGCGGCGACCTGGCCGGCAAGCGCGGGATCGAGCCCGCGGCGGCGGTAGATGCCGGCCAGTTCCTCGAGTTCCCGGTGCGGCGCCTCGCGCAGCTGGCGGCGCTCGGTGGCCAGGTCGGCGCGTTCGGTATCGGCCTGCGACTGCACCGAGACGTACTCGCCCGCCGCCATCGACATCGCCGCGGCGACGGTGCCGGCGACGCCGGTCACCAGCACGGTGCGATGGTCGGCGCCGGCCGCGGTCACGCCGACCATCAGCCCGGCGATCGAGACGATGCCGTCGTTGGCGCCGAGTACCGCCGCGCGCAGCCAGCCGACCCGGTGGCTGCGGTGGATGTCGGAAGCGTTCGACACGGATGGCCCTGTCCGGAATGGTCCGGTCAGGCTAGCGGAGCCGCCGCGCGGCTGCGGAATCGAGACTCACTCCGGTTGCCGCGGGCGTGCCGCCGCCGGCGGGTCCGCGCCTGCGGCCCGGGCACCATGCAGGGCCCGGCGTCGCGGAGGCCGGCACCGCGGACGGATGGAAAACAGTGTGGTGCCGCGCGGCGCTTCGCCACGCCGGGGCGCACGGTATAGTCCGCCGGTCGCGGGTCTGGATGGGTCCGGCCGGCATCGTTCTTCCCCGCCCGATTGCGAGACCTGTCCTTGTCCAGCCCCAGCCACGTCAGCGATACCCCCGTCACCGGCCGCGACGCACTGGTCGGGGTGCTGGCGTCGGGCGAAAAGCCGATCGGCGACTGGCGCATCGGTACCGAGCACGAGAAGTTCGGCTTCCGCCTCGACGACCTGCGTCCGCCGCCGTTCGACGGCGAGCGCGGCATCGAGGCGCTGCTCAAGGGCCTGACCCGGTTCGACTGGGAAGCGGTCGACGAGCGGATCGGACAGGCACCGGGCCGCACGATCGCGCTGCTCAAGGACGGCGCCTCGGTGACGCTGGAGCCCGCGGGCCAGCTGGAACTGTCGGGCGCGCCGCTGGAGAACATCCACGAGACCTGCGCCGAGGTCGGCACCCACCTGCGCGAGGTCAAGGCGGTCGCCGACGAACTCGACCTCGGCTTCCTCGGCATGGGCTTCCAGCCCAAGTGGCGGCGCGAGGACATGCCGTGGATGCCCAAGGGCCGCTACCGGATCATGCGCGACTACATGCCGAAGGTCGGTTCGCTGGGCCTGGACATGATGACCCGCACCTGCACGGTACAGGTCAACCTGGACTATTCCAGCGAAGCGGACATGGTGAAGAAGTTCCGCGTGTCGCTGGCGCTGCAGCCCGTCGCCACCGCGCTGTTCGCCGATTCGCCGTTCACCGAAGGCCGGCCGAACGGCTACCTCAGCTACCGCTCGCACATCTGGACCGACACCGACGCCGACCGCACCGGCATGCTCGACTTCGTGTTCGAGGACGGCTTCGGCTACGAGCGCTACGTCGACTACCTGCTCGATGTGCCGATGTACTTCTCCTACCGCGACGGCGTCTACGTCGATGCCGCCGGCCAGAGCTTCCGCGACTTCATGCGCGGCGCACTGCCGGCGCTGCCCGGCCAGCTGCCGACGCTGCGCGACTGGAACGACCACATGACCACCGCGTTCCCCGAGGTGCGGCTGAAGAAGTACCTGGAGATGCGCGGCGCGGATGGCGGTCCGTGGGGCCGGCTGTGCGCGTTGCCGGCGTTCTGGGTCGGCCTGCTGTACGACGACGCGGCGCTCGACGCGGCCTGGGACCTGGTCCGCGACTTCACGATGGCCGAGCGCAACGCGCTGCGCGACGGGGTGCCGCGTCTCGCGCTGAAGACCCCGTTCCGCGGCGGCACCCTGCGCGACCTGGCGGTCGAGGCGCTGAAGATCTCGGCCGCCGGCCTGCAACGCCGCGCGCGCCACAACGCGCGCGGCCAGGACGAGCGCGTGTTCCTCGACCCGCTGATCGAGGTGGTCGAGGCCAACGAGACCCCGGCCGAGCGCAAGCTGGCGCTGTTCCACGGCGCCTGGCAGGGCGACATCGACCACGTGTTCCGCGAGTACGCGTACTGATCGAAGCTGCGCTGACCCGTCATGCGATGGACTCGTGGCTCTACGGAAAAGCCCCGGGACGCAGGTCGGGACCACTTCTCCCATAAACAGAACTGTCATTCCCGCGAAGGCGGGAATCCAGCGCCTTTGGTTTTCAGTGAGCTCAAGTCGCTGGATCCCCGCCTTCGCGGGGATGACACCGGATTCTCTTGCTTTGGTTAGGGCTTGTGGGCCCGCCCCCGACGCGCGGCAGCCAGCACCCTTAGGACGGGTCTCGACCCGCCAACCGCGATCCGCCGATCCGGTCCCGGACTACGTCGCGCCGCGCGGCAGGGTCACCGTCGCCCGCAGGCCGCCGCCGTCGCGGTTGGCGAGCGAGACATCGCCGCCATGCGCGCGCGCCGCCATCCGCGCGGAGGCGAGTCCGAGTCCGGTGCCGCCGGTGGCCCGGTTGCGCGAGCCTTCTCCGCGCACGAAGGGCATGAACAGGTCGGCGTCCTGCGCCGGGTCGATGCCCGGGCCGTCGTCGTCGATTTCCAGCCGGTAGCCGTGGTCGTCGGCCAGCAGCCGCAGCCGCGCGCACCCACCGTAGCGCAATGCGTTGTCGACGAGGTTGCCGGCCATGCGCCGCAGCGCCAGCGCATCGCCGTCGAACGGCGCGGGTGGCCCCGGGGCGAGGCGGACATCGGCCCCGGTGCCCGCGGCGGCCTCGACGATCGCCGCGAGCAGCGCCTGCAGGTCGAGCGGCGTGCGCACCGGCGCCTGGCTCTGGTCGCGCAGGAACGCCAGTGCGGCGCCGATCATCCGCGACATCTCGTCCAGATCCGCTTCGGCCTGCTCGCGCTCCGCCGCCGGCAGCGCCTGCAGGCGGAACGCCAGTCGCGCCAGTGGCGTGCGCAGGTCGTGCGCGATCGCGCCGACCATCTCGGTGCGTTCGCGCAGCAGGCGGACGATGCGCGCCTGCATCTCGTTGACCGACGCCGACGCGCTGACGATCTCGGCCGGGCCGGTGAGACGCAGCGGCGGCGCGTGCACGTCGCGGCCGATCGCGTCGGCGGCCTCGGCGAAGCGCCGGATCGGCGCCGACAAGGCGCGCGAGAACCACCAGGCCAGCGGCAGCAGCGCGACCAGTCCCAGCGCCACCAGTATCCCCAGCAGCTCGCCCATGTCGGCGATGTCGTCCTGCGGGCTGGTGACAACCCGCCAGCGGCCATCTTCCTGGCGCGCGGCGGCGATGAAGCCGGCCGGCAACGGCGAGTCCGGATGCCAGTGCGCCGGTGGGCGCGGACCGCGGGGTGGCGCCAAGCCTGCGTCCGGACCGTCGTCGCCGAACGCCGACGGGCCGGGATCGTCGTGCGGCCAGCCGGGCATCGGTCCGTCATCCAGCGGCCCGCCAGGCAGCGGCGGCGGCGGGCCGCGTACCGGGTCGCGGATCGCATCGACGGGCACATAGATGCGTACGGCGGTCGCCGGCAGGTCGAGCCAGTCTGCGAGAAGGTGTTCGAGACCGGCCTGTCGTCGGTGACCCGCGTCGGCGGCCGGTGGTGCGGACAGGTCGTCGGAAACCTGCAGGCGCGGATTCGTCGCCGGCATGCGCGAGGACAGCAGCGCGGTCAGGTCGGCCAGGCGCACGTCCGCGGAGTTGCGGTCGCGCAGCAGGAACAGCGCCGCGCCCATCGCATGTGCGACCAGCAGCGCCACCAGCAACAACAGGAAGGTCCGGGCGAGGATCGGCAGGCCGCGCCGGGCGCGCGCTGCGCTCATCCGCGCACGACCGGCGGCAGCAGCATGTAGCCCTCGTTGCGGACGGTCCGGATCAGCTCGCCGTGGCCGCAGTCGTGGATCTTGCGGCGCAGGCGGCTGACCTGGCTGTCGATCGCGCGGTCGTAGACCTCGCTGCTGTCCTGGCCGCGCGCGTAGTCGAGCAGCTGGTTGCGGCTGAGTACGCGCTGCGGGTGCTCGACGAACGTGCGCAGCAGCGAGAACTCGCCGTCGGACAGGTTGACGAACCGGCCGTCGGGCGTGCGCAGTTCGCGGCGGGCCGGTTCCAGGTGCCAGCCGGCGAAGTGGTAGCCGCCCGCCGGGGCCGCGGCCGCGGACTGGCGCCGGCGCAGCACCGCGCGCACGCGCGCCAGCAGTTCGCGCGGGTTGCAGGGTTTGGCGAGGTAGTCGTCGGCGCCGACCTCCAGGCCGATGATGCGGTCGGTGTCGGTGCCCAGCGCGCTGAGCATGATGACCGCCGGGCCATTCTCGCTGGCCAGACGGCGCGCAGCGCTCAGGCCGTCCTCGCCGGGCATCATCACGTCGAGGATCACCAGGTGCGGCTGGAAGCGGGCGATCTGCTCGCGCATTTCCTGCACATTGGCGACGGCCCGGACGGGGTAGCCGTGCTCGGCGAGGAAGGTGGCGATCAGGCTGCGCAGTCCGGGGTCGTCGTCGACCACGAGGATGGGCGTCTGCAGGTTCATGTTGTCGGGTGGCCGCAAGGGCGCAGGGGAAGTCACGATGATAGGCCTCACCGCTGGCGGTGGGATGCAGTCTGTGGTGCGGCGGCCGATGGACCGCCGCACCCGTGCCGTCAGAACGACTGCGAGTAACGCAGGTACAGCTGGCGGCCGTAGCCGTTGTAGAGGTAGTCGTTGAAGCCCTCGGTGTAGGCGGCGTCATAGACCGGCTTGCGGTCGGTGAGGTTGGTCGCGCCTATCGAGATACGGCCCTGCCATGGCGCCCGGTAGCTCAGCTGCACGTCATGGGTGACGTAGGCACCGCTGCAGCGTCCGGCATATCCCCATTCGACCAGTTCGCTGCAGCTGTAGTCGCCGTCGTAGTAGGCGACGTAGTAGGCCGGCTCGTAGCCGATCGCGTTGATCTTCCAGTTGACGCTGAAGTCGCCGATGTCCCAGCGGTTGTCCAGCGTGGCCCGCCATTCGGGATAGCCGTCGCTGCCGATGTACTCGTCGCTGCCGTACTGGCTGCTGATCTCGTAGCTGTGCACCCAGTTGGCCTGCAGGCGGTTCTGCAGCCGGCCCCAGCGGCCGAAGTCGAACTGCGTGCGCACGGCGAGGTCGAGTCCGTCGGTGTCCACCTGGCCCTCGTTGCCGTAGCCGGCGTAGACGGTCTGCAGCGAGCCGTCGTCGTTGCGCACCAGGTACAGGTGCTCGGGCAGGTACTGGCCGTTCGCGGTGCGGCTGATCACGGTCTGCGACGAGAACCACTTGATCTGGTTGTCGATGCGCGTGCTGTACCAGTCGAGCGTCAGGTTCAGCCAGTCGGTCGCATCCCAGGAGGCGCCGACCGAGAACTGCCTGGAGGTTTCCGGCTGCAGGTCGGGGGTGGCGACGTGGTAGGCGTTGATCTGGATCGCGGTGCTCTCGGGCAACCCGTAGGCGAGTGCAGTGGCCGGGTCCGACACCGTATCGGCCGAGAACGCGTCCTGCTGGTTCAACGCCGGCAGCGACGGTGCGCGGAAACCCTCGCCGTAGGAGGCGCGGAAGGTCAATGCGTCGAGCGGTTGCCAGCGCAGCGACACCTTCGGCGAGGTGCTGCTGCCGAAATCGGAGTAGTCGTCGTGGCGCAGCGCCAGGTCGAGCTCCAAGCCCGGCAGGAACGGCAGGACCCACTCGGCGTACGCCGCGGACTGGGTGCGGCTGCCGACCGCCGAATTGCCGGACGAGCCGCCGACGTTGCCGGCCGCCGACTGCTGGTCGTAGATGTCCTCGTACCATTCTTCGCGGTACTCGGCGCCGATCGCCAGCGCCGAGGTGCCGCCGGCCAGCTCGAACAGGTCGAAGTCCAGCTGCCCGAACAGCTCGTTCTGGCGGTAGAGCATCTTGCGGCCGGTGGTCGTGCGGATCTGGTTCAGCACGTCCTCGCTGTTGGATTCGGGATCCAGTGCGTTGTACTCGCCGCTGGCGAACAGCTGCTCGGCGACCGGGATGTTGACGTAGTTGTAGCCGGTCTCGTTGACCCGGGCGAGGTTGCTGCGGATGCCGATCTCGCCGCCGATGCGGTCGCTGAAACGCCCCTGCAGGCCGAGCGTGACGTCGTGGCTGTCCTCGTTCTGATAGGTGTAGCGGTTGCCCAGCGCGGCGAAGCGGTGCTTGATGTAGGCATCCTCTCCGGTCAGGTTGTTCGGGGTGCCGGCAGCGACGAAGATGTTCTCCGGTACCGGCGCATAGACGCCCTTGCTGTTCTTCTTGTTGATGTAGGTATTGAAGAACAGGCTCCAGTTCTCGGTCAGATCGTAATCGCCGCGGAAGAACGCGTTGCGCGTCTCGATGCTCGCGGTATCGGCCATCGCGGTACTGAAATCGTAGTAGCACAGCGATCCGGCGGCATTGGTGAAGAAGTTGCTGCCGCCGCAGCCGCCAGGCACGACCGCGCTGCCGTCGGTATAGAGATAGGAGCCGGGCGTGCGCTCGCCGGTTTCGGCGTTGGTCGCCACGCGCAGGTAGTTGTTGGAATAGGTCGAGGCGCCCGACTCGCTCCACGGGTAGTCGGTGAGATAGGTGAGGCCGCGCGAGGTCGTCGACACCCCGGCGACCAGGCGGCCGCGTTCGCCGGCGATTCCCAGGATCGCCGAGGCGTCGTTGGTATCGCCGCCGTAGTGCGAGTCGCCGTAGCCGACGTTGATCTCGCCGCCGGTGAAATCCCTGCGGGTGATGATGTTGACCACGCCGCCGATCGCGTCGGCGCCATAGATCGCCGAGGCGCCGTCGCTGAGGATCTCGATGCGCTCGACCGCGGCCAGCGGCAGCGAGTTCAGGTCCTGGCCCTCGCCGGTCAGCGGCGATGTCGGCGCACGGCGGCCGTCGATCAGGATCAGGGTGCGCGCGGTGCCGAGGCCGCGCAGGCTCAGGCCCGAGAACGACTGCGCCGAGCTGCCGGAGCTCGGCGTGAACGAGCCGAAGGAGTTGAAAGTGGAGCCCTGCAGCAAGTCGGCGACCGTGGTCTTGCCGCTGACCTCGATGTCGTCGCGGCTGATGACGACGATCGGCAGCGAACCTTCGATGTCGGCGCGCTTGATGCGCGATCCGGTGACCTCGATACGGTCGAGCGTGGACACCGCTTCGTCGCCCGTGGCGGACTGTGCGAGGACCTGGGTGGACGGGAGTGCGGTCAGAGCGAGCGCGACCGCTGCGGCAAGCCGCGCCGGACGCCCATGGACGGGACGGAGGATCGAAGTCATCGGTAATGGATTCCTGCAGGAGAGATGGATGCACGCAACCGCAGCCGGATGCGCCGGGCCCGTCCGTTAACGCTTTTCGAACGAGGGCCTGACGGGACGCTAACGAGGCGATGTCGCACGCGTTTTCCGTCGTGTGTCGCCGGGTGTCGCCGGCGACACACGACGCCGGGGCTGCGTGGCGGGTTCGTGCCGGCGATGTGCCGGCGCCGACATCCGCCGACATCGCCGCGCCATATTCGAGGCGGAAGCTGTGTTCCGTCCGGAGGAGATATCCACCGGGCGCAGCAGGAAGGCGGGGACTGTCGTCCGAGGTCCTCTCTCCCCTTCGTCTTCCGTCTTCGTCTTCCTGCTGCGTCCGGCCCGGCCGCGCACGCCCGATCCGGCTTTCCCGGCAACCTGCCGTCGCGCGATCCGGCACCGCCGGGCCATCGTCATGTCACGACAGCCGCGCCGGTGTTGTGTAACGTTGCCGGATGACTGCCTCCGACCAATCCCTGCCGGCGCTGCGCGAAGTCGGCTTCGCGGCAACCGACGATCTTCTACGCGACGACGTGCGCCGGCTTGGCGCGATGGTCGGCCGGATGCTGGCCGAGCAGGGCTCGCAGCGCCTGCTCGACGAAGTGGAGACCGTGCGCCGGGCGTCGATCGAACGGCGCGAGGCCGGCTGGCCGGTCGACATGCTGGCCGACGCGCTGGCGGCGATCCCGACCGACGACGCCGACGCGCTGGTGCGCGCGTTCGCGGCGTATTTCGGCGCGATCAACCTGGCCGAGCGCGTGCACCGGATCCGTCGCCGCCGCGACTACCAGCGCGCCAGCGCCGCGCCGCAGCCCGGCGGGCTGGAGGCGGTGCTGCGCGAACTGCGCGACGAGGGCGTCGGCCCGGGCGAACTGCAGGCCTGCCTGGCCCGGCTGCACGTCGAACCGGTGTTCACCGCGCACCCGACCGAGGCCGTGCGCCGGGTGCTGCTGGAGAAGGAACGCACGATCGTCGAGCGGCTGATGGCCGACATCGACCGCGAGCGCACGCCGACCGAGCGCCGCGCCGACGACGCCCGCATCGTGCTGGCGCTGACCTCGGCGTGGCAGACCTCGGAGTCGCCCGCGCGCAAGCCGACCGTCGGCGACGAGGTCGACCATGTCGGCTACTACCTGTCGAACGTGCTCTACCGCGTGCTGCCGGTGTTCTACGAGGCGCTGGGCGACGCGATCGAGAACGTCTACGGCGTCCGTCCCGAGCTGCCGCAGGTGCTGCGCTTCGGCACCTGGGTCGGCGGCGACATGGACGGCAACCCCAACGTCAACGCCGGCACGATGCGCGCAGCGCTCGGCGCGCAGCGCAGCCAGGCACTGGCGCAGTACCGCAGCGACCTGCGCGGCCTCGGCAACGTGCTGACCCAGACCCTGGACAGGGCGGAGATCGACGAGGCGGTGGTCGCCCGCGTCGACGATTACCTGCGCACGCTGCCGGGCGCGGACACGGTGCTCAACCCCCGCCACGCGGACATGCCGTACCGGCGGTTGCTCGATCTGATGCAGGCGCGGCTGGCGGCGACCGAATCCGGGCATCGCGCCGGCTATGCCGACGCCGCCGAGTTCATCGACGACCTGCTGCTGATGGATGCCAGCCTGCGCGCCAACCGCGGCGAGCACGCCGGCCGGTTCGCGCTCGAGCGCCTGCTGTGGCGCGCGCGGACCTTCGGCTTCCATCTCGCCACGCTGGACCTGCGCCAGGATTCCGCGGTCCACGACGAGGTGCTGGGACGCATCGACGGCGACGACTGGGCCGCGCGGACCGTCGAGGACCGCGTGACGCGCCTGCACGCGATGCTCGACGCGCCGCCGAAGCCGGGCGACGCGGCGTCGCACGAGGCCGTCGCCTCGACCCTGGACGTGTTCCGTGCGGTCGTCGACCTGCGCCGCAGCCATGGCCGCGAAGCGACCGGCCTGTACATCATCTCGATGGCGCGCAGCGCCGCGGACGCGCTGGCGGTGCTGGCGCTGGCGCGCATCGCCGGCTGCGTCGACGACGGCGAGGTGCCGCTCGACGTGGCGCCGCTGTTCGAGACCGTCGACGACCTGCAGGCCGCGCCAGCGGTGATGCGGCAGCTGTTCGACGACCCGCGCTACCGCCGTCACTTGGCTGCGCGCGGCGACCGCCAGACGGTGATGCTGGGCTATTCCGACAGCGCCAAGGACGGCGGCCTGCTGGCCTCGCGCTGGGCGCTGCAGCGCACCCAGGTCGAACTGACCGCACTGGCGCAGGCGGCCGGCGTGCGCATCATGTTCTTCCATGGCCGCGGCGGCTCGGTCAGCCGCGGCGGCGGCAAGACCGAGCGCGCGGTGATCGCCGCGCCGCGCGGCTCGGTCGACGGCAGCCTGCGCGTCACCGAGCAGGGCGAGGTCATCCACCGCAAGTACGGCATCCGCGCGCTCGCGCTGCGCAACCTCGAGCAGTCGACCGCCGCCGTGGTGCGCGCGACGCTGCGCCCGCGCCCGGCCGACCCGCGCGAGGATGCCTGGCGCGACATCGCCACCGCACTGGCCGGGGTCTCGCGCGCGCACTACCGCGCGCTGGTGCACGAGCGTGCCGACTTCCCCGACTACTTCCGCACCGTCACGCCGATCGACGTCATCGAACGCCTGCAGATCGGCTCGCGCCCGTCGCGCCGGCGCGACGGCGGCATCGACAACCTGCGCGCGATCCCGTGGGTGTTCGCCTGGGCGCAGAACCGCTCCGGCCTGACCGGCTGGTACGGCATCGGCACCGCGCTGCAGCACGGCATCCAGGCCTGGGGCCAGCAGGCGATGACCGAGATGGCACGCGACTGGCCGTTCTTCCGCGCGGTGCTCGACGACGTCGAGATGCTGCTGGCCAAGACCGACATCGCGATCTTCGAGCGCTACTCGCAGCTGGCCGGCGACGCGCACGCGGCGTTCTTCCCCGGCATCCTCGACGAATGCCTGCGCACCCGCGACGCGATCCTGCTGCTGAAGGAACAGGACGTGCTGCTGGCCGACGACTACCGCCTGCAGCTGTCGATCCGCCTGCGCAATCCCTACGTCGACCCGATCAGCCTGCTGCAGGTCGAACTGCTGCGGCGCTGGCGCGACGGCGGCCGCGAGGACGAGCAGCTGCTGCGCGCGCTGGTGTCGACGGTCAACGGCATCGCCGCGGGCATCCAGAACACCGGTTGAGGAAGGCGATGCGCAACGTGCTGTTCGTCTGCAGCCGCAACCGGTTGCGCAGCCCGACCGCGGAACAGGTGTTCGCCGACTGGCCCGGCATCGAGACCAGTTCTGCCGGACTGGACCACGATGCGGAGAACCCGCTGACACCCGAACTGCTGCGCTGGGCCGACCTCGTGTTCGTCATGGAACGCGCCCACCGCACGCGGCTGTCGACGCGTTTCCGTGCCGGACTCGGCCGGGCGCGGATCGTCTGCCTCGACATCCCCGACCGCTACGGCTACATGGCGCCCGACCTGGTGGACCTGCTGCAGGCGCGGGTCGCGCGCCACCTGCCGCCGCGCGTGGGCGCCGTGCACGTGGACTGAGCCGCGCCGGCGCTAGACTCGGGCGGCCGGCACGTGGCCGGCAGATGCGCGGGAGAGCGGCGATGCACGAGACAGCCAACGACGACGCGGTCGTCTTCTACACCAACCCGATGTCGCGCGGCCGCATCGTGCGCTGGATGCTGGAGGAAACCGGCCAGCCCTACCGCACCGAAGTGCTGGCCTTCGGCGAGGCGATGAAGTCGCCGGCCTACCTGGCGGTCAACCCGATGGGCAAGGTACCTGCGATCACCCATCGCGGCGTCGCGGTGACCGAGGCCGCGGCGATCTGCGCCTACCTCGCCGATGCGTTCCCCGCGGCGGGGCTCGCACCGGCATTTGATTCGCCGCTGCGCGGGACCTACTACCGCTGGCTGTTCTTCGCCGCCGGCCCCGTGGAAGCCGCGGTGTCGGCCAAGGCGCTCGACCTGCTGGCGCCGGCCGAGCGTGCCGGCATGGTCGGCTACGGCAGTTTCGGGCAGGTCGTCGCCGCGCTGGAACTGGCTGCGCAGAGCGCCGACCCGTGGCTGCTCGGCGCGCAGTTCAGCGCCGCCGACGTCTACCTCGGCAGCCAGATCCTGTGGGGGCAGGCGTTCCGCACGCTGCCCGAACGCCAGGCCTTCGCCGAGTACGGCGCGCGGCTGCAGCAGCGGCCGGCCTACCAGCGGGCCACGGCGATCGACGACGCGCTGCGCGACGACGTGGGCTGAGCGCGGCAGACCGTTGCCGGTCGCGGGCTCATTCGCGGCGCTTCCGGGTCGCCGCGCGGGTACCGCCGCGGGGTTTCCCGTCCGCGTGCCGGCCGCTCAGTCGGCAGGGGCCGGGATACCCGCCGCTTCCTTCCGCAACCACCGGCAGAAGGCATCGACGGCCGGGTTGGCGTCGGCGCCATGCCGGCGGACGATCCAGAACGCATACGCGTTGTCCAGCGTCCGGTCGAACGGCCGGACCAGGCGACCGCGCCGCAGGTCGTCCTCGACCAGCGGTGCGAGGCCCAGGGCGACGCCGTGTCCGGCGACGGCGGCTTCCTGGGCGAGGTAGATGCTCGCGAACACCGGGCCGCGGTCCGCGTCGACCCGCGTCGCCCCCGTGGCCTGCAGCCAGGCCGGCCAGTCCGGCACGCCGGGCCGGCGGCCGCCGGCGCTTTCATCGTGGAGCAGCGTGTGGTGGCGCAGGTCGTCCGGTATTGCCAGCGGGCGGCGCGCGTCGCCCGCCAGCGAGGGCGCGCAGACCGGGAACACCGGGGCGTCGACGAGCCGTTCGGCGGCCACGCCGGTGTAGCCGCCGGGCCCGTAGCGGATCGCGACGTCGATGCCGTCGCGGGCGAAATCGGCCGGCGCATCGCCGGTCTCGATGCGGATCCTGCGCTCGGGATGGTCGCGATGGAAGCGGTGCAGCCGGGGCGCGAGCCACTTCGCGGCGAAGGATTCCATGGTGCTGACGCGCAGGTCCGCGGACGTGGTCGCGGTGGCGCGGTCCAGGGCCAGGTCGAGCAGCCCGAACACTTCGCCCAGCGAGGCGGCCAGCGCTTGGCCCTCGGCGGTCAGCGCGATCGCGCGATGGCCGCGATGGAACAGCTGCACGCCCAGGTAGGCCTCCAGCCGTTTCACCTGGTGGCTGACCGCCGCGGGGGTGACGAACAACTGCCCGGCCGCGGCCTGGAAGCTGAGGCAGCGCGCTGCCGCGTCGAAGGCCCGCAGTGCGTTGAGCGGAGCGGGTTGCCGGGGTTTCACGGTGGCATGGGGACCTGCGGCTGCCGGGCGCACATCCTATCAAGTCAATTTTTCTAATGCGGCCGCGAAAACATCTCGTTTGTCGCCGGCGCGGGCGCCGGCAATGATCCCGCCATCGAAACGACGGACGGTCATCATGAGAGTCGAAGCGCTGGGTCCCGATGTGCTGATGTTCGTCGGCGACGCGTACACGTCCGTCGCCACCACCTTCTTCGACGGCGACGACGTGCTGCTGGTCGATTCGCTGGGCAGCGCGGAGGATGCGCGCGAGCTGCAGCGCGTGGTGTGCGGGGACATGGGCAGGACGGTGCGCATCGTCGTCGCGACCCACTTCATGAGCGACCACATCGCCGGCCTGCGGCTGTTCCCGGACGCGCTGGCGATCGCGCACCGCAACCATCGCCACGCCTTCCTGTCGCAGAACCCGCGGGTCGATGCGTTCTACCGCCCACCGCAGGTGGTCTTCGACAGCGCGGTGCGGATCCGCTGGGGGCGCCACGAACTGCGCCTGCTGCACAACCCCGGCAAGACCATGGACCACGTCAGCGTGGACGTGCCGACCGCGGATCTGGTCTGCGCCGGCGACAACATCGTCGGCAACATCGTCTACCTGTCCAGGGCCGACCCGGCGCAGATCCGCACCGCGATCGGCCGGATGCGCCAGTTCGGCAGGGGCACGGTCGTCGGCGGGCACATGGGCCGGTTCCCCGCGGCCGTGCTCGACAACGCCATCCATTACCTGGACCGGCTGCAGCACGCCGTCGTCGCGATCCGCGCCACCGCGTTACCGCAGGAGGCGGACGAGCGCATCGCCTCGATCCCGATCGACGCCTGCCTGGCGCCGCAGGTCGAAGCGACGGCCTTCGAACGCGAATGGCACCTGCGCAACCTGGAGGCCATCGTCGCGCAATCGGTCTTCGCCCTCGACACCGCGCTCGCGCTGCGCGAGCAGCGCGCGTGAGCGGCGACGGCTGCGCACGCCGGGTGTCCGGCGGCGGCCTCGGGCGCCGGCGCTTCCTGACCGGCTGCGCCGGCCTCGCGGCCGTCGCGCTGCTGCCCGGCGGGCGCAGCCTCGCGGCGGATGGAGCCGATGCGCTGCGCATCCAGCGGCTGGCCTGGGCAGGCGTCCGCCTGCAGCTGCCGCAGGCGACGCTGTTCATCGACCCGCTGGTCGATCCGCGGGCGTGGGGCGCCGCGCTCGCGGATCGGTTGATCCCCGTCGACGATGCCGTCGGCGATGCCAGCGTCCTCGTCACTCATACGCACGGCGACCATTTCGACCCGATCGCCGTCGCCGCGGCACTGCGCAACGGAGGCGCGCTGCTGCACCCGGCGGATGCGGCGCCACGGCCGGTTCCCGACAGCGCCCGGCTGCGGCCGGCCGCGCTGTGGGCACCGCAACTGCTGGGTGATTTCACCGCCACGCCGGTGCCCGCCGTCGACGGCTACGGCGACCCGCAGGTGTCGTGGGTGGTGTCGGCCGGCGGCCGCCGCATCTTCCATGGCGGCGACACCCTGTGGCACGGGGATTGGTGGCGGATCGGCCGGCAGTTCGGGCCGTTCGATGCCGCCTTCCTGCCCGTCAACGGCGCGCACTTCGGCTTCCGCCAGCCGCGCAGCGGCCAGCCCGGCGTCATGACCCCGGAGCAGGCCGTCGCGGCCGCGACCATCCTCGGCGCGCGCCGCCTGGTCCCGATCCACTACGGCGTCGCGGGCATGGCGCAATACGTGGAAGTGGAGGATCCGCTCGGCCGCCTGCACGAGGCCGCCCGCGGGCGGCCCGTCGCCATCCAGGTGCTGGCGCCGGGCGACTGGGTGGACTGGCGCGCCTGAGGGCAGTCCTGTCGTCTGCCTCGACATCCCCAATCGCCGTGGCTGCATGGCGCCGGACTGGGGACCTGCTGCAGGCACGATCGCGCGCCACCTGCCGCCGCGTGGGCTGAACTGCATCGGCGCCCGGCCGGCGAGCAGTCGGGCGACATGAGGTGCGGTCGCCTTTCGGCCAGGGGCATCGCACCGCGGGGTATGCGCTCACCTGTCTTCATGGCGGCCGGTAGGGCCGTAGTCCGACGGAACGCTTTCGCTTCCGGGCCTTGTCCAGATGGGTAATGCGCGGCCGGATGGGATCGAACACGATCGTTCCCGCGCTGGATCGCGCTGATTCATCGGCGCAGATGCCGCGAGACAGTCCGTGGCGACGGTAATCCCTGGGAGGAGATGACGATGGTGGCACTGGAACGGGCCGCGCACGGTTGCGCATGGGGTCAGCCATGACGTGCGAGGCGGCGGCGCTGGATGCCGCGGCGGAGCGGCTGGATCGCGCTGGCGTCGCACGTACGCCGTGCGCGCCGGTCGCCGAGCTGATCGGTGCGATCGACATCGATGCGGCCTATGCGGTGCAGCAGCGCGTCACCGAGCGCCGGCTCGGGCGCGGCGCCCGCCTGGTCGGCCGCAAGATCGGCTTGACCTCCGCGGCGGTGCAGTCCCAGGTGGGCGTGGACCGGCCGGATTTCGGCGTGCTGTTCGACGACATGCGCTTCGAGGATGGCGACGAGGTGCCGTTCTCGCGACTGCTGCAGCCCAAGGCCGAGGCCGAGATCGCCTTCGTGCTGGCACGCGACATTCTGGACGCCTCCGACCCGGCGGTGGTGCGCGACGCGGTCGACAGGGCCTATCCGGCGCTGGAGATCGTCGACAGCCGGATCGCCGACTGGAAGATCCTGATCACCGACACCGTGGCCGACAACGCCTCGTCGGGCGTGTTCGTGATCGGCGCCGAAGGCAGGACGCTCGATGCGCTGAGCCCGGCCGATGCGGTGATGACGATGCACCGCAACGGCGAGCAGGTCTCGCAGGGCACCGGCCGCGACTGTCTGGGCGATCCGCTGAACGCGCTGGCCTGGCTGGCGGCGACGGCGATCGAGTTCGGCGCGCCGCTGCGGGCCGGCGACATCGTGCTGTCGGGCGCGCTGGGGCCGATGGTCGCGGTCGCGCCGGGCGACGTCTTCGAGGCGGCGATCGAACCGCTGGGCACGATCACCGCGAGGTTCTCGGACGAAGGAGGGACGGCATGAGCGACCGGGTCGGCGTTGCGATCGTGGGATCGGGCAACATCGGGACGGACCTGATGTTCAAGATCCTGCGCAATTCGAAGAATCTCAAGGTGTCGGCGATGGTCGGCATCGATCCGGGCTCCGACGGCCTGGCGCGGGCGCGCAAGCACGGCGTGGCGACGACCGCCGGCGGCGTGCAGGGCCTGATCGACATGCCGGAGTTCGCCGATGTCGGCATCGTCATGGATGCCACCAGCGCATCGGCGCACGTCGCCAACGCGGAACTGCTGGGACCGCACGGCGTGCGCCTGATCGACCTCACGCCCGCGGCCATCGGGCCGTTCGTGATCCCGCCGGTCAACCTCGGCGCGCACCTGGATGCGCCCAACATCAACATGGTGACCTGCGGCGGCCAGGCGACGATCCCGATCGTGGCGGCGGTCTCGCAGGTGACGCCGGTGCCCTATGCCGAGATCGTCGCCTCGGTGTCGTCGAAGTCGGCGGGGCCGGGGACGCGCGCGAACATCGACGAGTTCACCGAGACCACCGCCCACGCCATCGAACAGGTGGGCGGTGCGCAGCGGGGCAAGGCGATCATCATCCTCAATCCGGCCGAGCCGCCGCTGATCATGCGCGACACCGTCTACTGCCTGGTCGGCGGCGCCGACCACGATGCGGTGCGCCGCTCGGTCGAGGCGATGGTCGCCAGGGTCACCACCTACGTCCCGGGATACCGGCTGGTGCAGGACGTGCAGTTCACTCCGGTCGACCCGGCCGAGGTCGCCACCGTGCTGCCGCAAGGCGCCGGGCCGGTCGACACCAAGGTCACGGTGTTCCTCGAAGTGGAGGGCGCCGCGCACTACCTGCCAGCCTACGCCGGCAACCTCGACATCATGACCTCGGCGGCGATGAGCGTGGCCGAACGGATCGCCGAGCGGGCGAAGGTGGTGGCGTGATGACGACGGACACCGGCATCACCAGTGCGGGCACGAACGCGGCGACGAAGCTGTACGTCCAGGACGTCACCCTGCGCGATGGCATGCATGCGCTGCGGCACCGGCTCGACCCCGCGAAGGTCGGGGACATCACCCGCGCGCTGGACCGCGCCGGCGTGGCCGCGATCGAGGTCAGCCACGGCGACGGCCTGGCCGGCTCCAGCCTGAACTACGGACCCGGCTCGCACACCGACTGGGCCTGGATCGAGGCCGCGGTCGAGGCCGCGGACAATGCGGTGATCACCACCCTGCTGCTGCCGGGCGTGGGGACGGTCGCCGAGCTGCGCCGCGCCTACGACCTGGGCGTGCGCTCGGTACGCGTGGCCACGCACTGCACCGAGGCCGACGTCTCCGCCCAACACATCGCCGAGGCGCGCGCGCTGGGCATGGACGTGTCCGGCTTCCTGATGATGGCGCACATGAACGCCCCGGCCGAACTGGCCAGGCAGGCACGGCTGATGGAATCCTACGGCGCGCATTGCGTGTACATCACCGACTCGGCCGGGCGCCTGACCACCGATGCGGTGCGCGAGCGCGTGCGCGCCTATCGCGACGTGCTCGATCCCGGAACCCAGATCGGCATCCACGTGCACGAGAACCTGTCGCTGTCGGTGGCCAACTCGGTGGCCGCGATCGAGGAAGGCGCGTACCGGATCGATGCCTCGCTCACCGGGCTCGGCGCCGCGGCCGGCAACACGCCGCTCGAAGCGTTCATCGCCGTGGCCAACCTGCTGGGGTGGGAGACCGGCTGCGACCTGTTCGCGCTCACCGACGCCGCAGACGACCTGGTGCGGCCGCTGCAGGACCGCCCGGTCCGCGTCGACCGCGAGACGCTGACGATCGGCTACGCCGGCGTCTACGGCAGTTTTCTGCGGCATGCGGAGAACGCATCCCGGAACTACGGCGTGCCGGCCCGCGACATCCTGATCGAAGCCGGCCGCCGCAAGCTGGTCGGCGGCCAGGAAGACATGCTCACCGACATCGCGCTCGACCTGCGCGCAGGTGCGGCGTGATGTCCGGCGCCCTGCATGAGATGCCGTGCCGCATCGGCGCGCACGGCCCGATTCAAGAAGGATGCGCGCGGCGCATCGTCCAACACGAACCACTCGAGGGAGCAATGGGATGACAGGCAACTACGACCCGGGTCCGAGGATCGCGCACGCCGGCGGCATCAACATCGGCACGCCGGACCTGAAGCGTTCGCTGGAATTCTTCAACGGCCTGTTCGGCATGGAGATCACCTACGAAGAAGATGGCGTGGCCTACCTGCGCGGCTATCAGGAATTCGACCATCACTCGCTGGTGCTGACCCAGCAGTCCGAAGCGACCATCAATGCCTACAGTTTCCGCGTGGCCCGCCCGCAGGACGTGGAGCTGTTCCACCGCCAGCTGACCGAGGAAGGCCTGGAGGTCAAGGTGCTGCCGGCCGGCACGGAGGCCGGACGCGGCGAGGCGATCCGCTTCCTGATCCCGGGCGGCGGCCATCCGGTGGAGCTGTACTACGAGATCGACAAGCCGAAGGCGCCCGACGACCTGCGTTCGCGCCTGCTCGGCAACAGCTCGCGCCGCCGGGCGCTGGGCGTGCGCCGGCTCGACCATCTCAACGTGATGACCAGCATGGCCACCGTCAACGATGCCGAGGCCTGGCTGCAGAAGAGCCTGGGATTCAAGCGGCGCGAGTTCCTGACCCTGCCGCAGGCGCCCGGGCAGATCCTGGCGTCCTGGCTGTCGGTCAATTCCAAGCTGCACGACATCGCCATCGGCGCCTCGCCCAACGGCCAGGATGCGCAGTTCCACCACGTCGCGTTCTCGATCGAGAACTTCGCCGACATGCTGACCGCCGCCGACCAGATCAAGGACATGGACATCCAGATCGACGCGGGTCCCGGCAAGCACGGCATCGGCCAGGCCATGTACCTGTACCTGCGCGATCCCGGTTCGGGCCATCGCATCGAGCTGTACTCGGGCGGGCGCGAGTTCTTCGAGCCCGACTGGGAGCCGCTGGAATGGAAGGCCGACAACCCGGCCGGCATGACCTGGTACGGCGACCTGCCGGACATCGACCCGGCAACCAGCGCATACGTCACCACGACGCCGTCGGCCGGCCTGGAGCTGCCTTCGCGCAGGTAGGCCGAGTTTCGCGCCGGGGCGGTCCGCCCCGGCGACGACGTGATCGCGGCCACGGGAGGGGTCTGCAATGACGAACCAGTACAGCTATGAATCGACGCTCAAGCACGTCGATGTCGAGGGTGCCTCGATCGCCTATCACGAGGCCGGGCAGGGCGAGCCGCTGTTCCTGCTGCACGGCTCCGGCCCGGGCGTCAGCGCGTGGTCCAACTACAAGCACAACCTGCCGGTGTTCGCCGGGACGTTCCGGACCATCATGCCGGACCTGCCGGGATTCGGCGCATCCCCGCTTCCGGTCATCGACGAGTACTACCCGTTGCTGGCGGCGCGCCGCATCGCCGGGCTCATGGACCGGCTGGGCATTGCGTCCGCCGGGTTCATCGGCAACTCGATGGGCGGCGCGGTAGCCGCCGAGCTTGCGGTGCTGCACCCGGAGCGCGTGCGCAGGATGGCGCTGATCGGGTCCGGCGGGCTGTCGGTGGGCCTGTTCAACACCGAGCCCAGCGAGGGCTTCCAGCGCCTGTTCGAATTCCTCGGCGATCCCACGCGCGAGCGCATGGTGGCGTGGATCAGGACGATGGTCCATGACCACGGAAAGATCACCGAAGAGCTGGTCGACGAGCGCATGCGCAACGCATTGGCGGACGGCGTGATCCCGCGGATGAAGCAGCTGTTCGGATCGATGTTCGATCCCGGGATCTGCGGCAGCCACGTGCCGCTGTGGACCCGCGCGGCAAGCGTGCAGACGCCGACCCTGATCCTGTGGGGACGCGACGACCGCACGCTGCCCTACGACCAGGCGCACTTCGCCAATCGCTGGCTGCCGGAGGTCGAGTTGCACACGTTCTCGCGCTGCGGGCACTGGCTGCAGATCGAGCGAAAGACGGAGTTCGAGCGGATCACGACCGAATTCCATACCCGTCCGCCGGAAAGTCCCTAGTTTTCCGGACGGATCCGATCGGCCCTCATGGGGCATGAAGAAACCGAATGCCACCGGTGGCCGGGCCCGGTCCGCATGGACCCGGAACCGGGTGGCGATTCTCTCGGATTGGCGCAACAGGCGGATGCCTGGCGCGTGTCGCATTCACCGGGCAAGCCATCGTGGCAAAGCCGTAGAGGGAGAGGAGAATCAAAGTGCAACAAGGTATAGGGATCGATCCGAAACTGAAGTTCAAGCTCTATCGCCTGTGCGTCTGGAGTTCGGTGCTCATCGCGATCGGCAACACCGGCCTCTATTTTTTTCTGGCCGACCTCTACGCGCCGCCCCCCTCGCCCGCCTGGGGCGCCGAGGAAACGTATGCCTACCTGATGGAGCGGCGTACCGGCATCCTCTGGCTGGCGATCGGAATGAATCTGCTGGCGCCGTTCTTCTACTTCTTCGCCGTGATCACCAGCATGCAGATCAAGCGGATCGAAGGACACTTCGGTCTGCTGTCGTTCCTGCAGCTGACCACGGCCGTCGTTGCGCCGACGGGGTGGTGCTATCCGCTCGCCACGCTCGCCAATGCCGTCTATCGGCCGGACAGGGATCCTGCGCTGATCCAGCTCATGAACGACCAGTACTGGCTGACGATGGTCGGGGTCGCCTTCATCTTCTCGCTCAACATCTTCATCATCGGGTTGGCCGCGTTGCTGGACCGCAGGAAGAACCCGGTGTTCCCGAGGTGGTTCGCGTACTCCAACTTCTTCTTCGCATTGGCGTTCGCGCCAGGCGTGCTGATCTACGCCGTGCAGACGGGGCCGATGGCCTGGGATGGCCTGTTCCCGCTCTGGATACCGTCCACGGTGTTCCCGTTGTGGCAGATCAGCATGGTGGTGTGCCTGCTGCGCGCGGTCAAATCCGAGGAGAAGGAGGAAATGGAGGCGCTCGCGCTCCAGGCGCAGCTCCGGACCGCGCCGGATCCTTCGATCCGGGTCTAGGGATCCCTTCAACAAGTCCGTCATTCCCGCCTTCGCCGGGAATGACGAGCATGGAGCGACTTGTTCAGAGGATTCCCGGCTGCCTGGTTGCAGGGCGATGCGGACGATCCAAAGGGTCCCGCATCGCCCTGCGACAAGTACCGGGAACTGTCCCGTTGGACGTGTTCGGAAAAGCTGCGCGCCACGCCGTGCGCGTTCCCGTTCGCATCCCGGGCGCCAGAGTGCGAAGCCCGCGGGGAAACATCGGGATTCATGTCGAGTTTCCTCGAATGAAGGAGATGTCGTGCAGATGAGCCAACCGTTGTCGGTGGCGCAGGAATGGAAAGCCATGTGGCCGCTTCCGTTCGTGGCGATGATCGGCATTGCCGGGCAGACGAGTTTCGCGTTCGCCAATGGCGTGTTTCTCGGTCGGATGACCGAGGCATTCGGCTGGAGCCGGGCCGAGTTCGCCTCAGGCTTCACCATCCACATGCTGGTCTACCTGGCGATTTCGCCGCTGGTGGGTCGGCTGGTCGACCGCGTCGGTCCGCGCAAGGTGGCCTTGCTGGGCATCGTGCCTTTCGTCCTGGCCTATTCGCTGCTCGGCGTGGCCAATGGCTCGATCTGGCAATGGCGCGCCCTGTGCGCCCTGCTGGCAGTGGGCATCGCCTGCGTCGCCAGCGTGGTCTGGGTGTCGGCCGTCGTCGGGCGGTTCAACGCCGCGCGCGGCACCGCGCTTGCGGTGGCGCTGTGCGGCATGGGAGTGGCGAGCGCGGTTGCGCCCATCGCGGCGGCGTTCTTCATCCAGACGATCGGCTGGCGCCTGGCATTCGCCGCGCTGGCCTGCAGTTGGGCAGTGGTGATCCTGCCACTGGCCTACGTCTACTTCCATGGTCCCCGCGACCGCGGAGCCGGGCCCTCCGCGCGTCCGGCTGCCATGGACGCGCCGGCGGCGAAACCGGGCGAGGTCAAGCGCTTCCTGCGCTCGGGCACGTTCATCTGCCTGGTGATCGCCGGTGGCCTGTATGCCGTCGTCTCGATGGGAACCAGCGTCCACCTGGTGTCGATGCTGACGCTGGACGGGTTCACGCTGAGCACCGCCGCCGCGATCGCCGGCGTCGTGGGCCTGGGCAATATCGTCGGCCAGCTTGGCGCCGGTGTCCTGGTCGACAGATATCCTGCCAGGTGGACCGGCATCGCCGCCTTCCTGCTTCCGGTCGCCACCGTATTCCTGCTGTATTCGGCGAAGGGAAGCCTGTGGGGTTCGCTTGCGGCGGTCCTGCTGTTCGGCCTGTCGATGGGCGGACAAACCACCGTCGTGAGCTACATGGCGTCGCGCATGCTGCCCAGCCATGCGTTCAGCTCGATCTATGCGGTGCTCATCGCGACGTTCGCCGTCAGCGCGAGCCTGGGACCGTTGCTTGCCGGCCGGCTGTTCGACGTCTACGGGTCGTACGACGCCTATCTGCTTCTGGTCGTTCCGCTGGTGCTTGTCGCCGCATGCGCGTTGCATCTGGTCTTCAGTCGGAAGGGAGGTGGCCCGGGGTTCGCATGACGACGCCGGTGGAGCAGCCCGACAGAAAGTCGCCTCGGCATTGCAAACAACGAAATCGATATCGGTCGCCTCGTGGCTCCGGATCAGCTGCTGTCGGAAGAATCTCCCTCCCCCCGTCCGCCGGAAGCAATCCGAAACAACGAAACGAATCAAATGAGAGGGAGGGAAAACAATGAAGCATCACGACACCCCTGCAGGGCGTGGAAGCGGTTCGCTTGTGCGGCTTGCACGGGACGCGGTATCCGGCCATGGCGGGAAGCCTCTTCCCGTGCGGCGGGGACAGTCCCGCTCCGGGCTCTCGCTGATCGTGCTTGCGATGGGCATCGGTCCTGCGATGGCAATGGATCTTCCGGAACCGTCTTCGCCCGACATCGACCAGGCCGCGGCGCTCGATGCGGTGTCGATGCCCGGCGCCGACGTCGAGGATCGTGCGGGTGATCCGCCGCCGTCCGGATCGCCCGCAGCGCCGTCGATGGACTCCGAGGCCAGGGCCCATGCGCTCGATGCGATCCATGGCTACAAGGGCTGGAACATTCCGTTTCCATCGTTCGGCGACAGCATCACCAGGGACGACGGCCACTGGCGCACCCGGATGGCCGAGCACGGTTTCGGCCTGTCGGTCCAGTCGATCCCGATCTTCCAGATCAACACGCTCGACAATCCCCGCCGGGTTCCGGACTACGTGCCGCCCTGCGTGCCGGAGAACCTCAACTACAACTGCGCCGGCGGAAGGTCCTATTTCGGCCAGGGCGGCGACTACTTCGTCTCCAACCTGGCGTACCTGACCTACGATTCCAGCCGCTGGGGCGTACCGGACGGGCAGATCACGTTCGGCGGACACTGGGGCCTGTCCTCGGACGAGGCCTACAGCCCCAAGACCGTCCGCGTGTTCGTGCTGTCCTGGTACCAGACGCTGTTTGATGGCAAGGTCGAACTCAAGATGGGCTATTTCCCGTCGCTGACCGAGTTCATGGGCACCTTCGTCGGCGGCATGGTCACCAATCCCTTCGGACCCAACGGCTTCCTTCCGCTGGCGATGGGCATGTCCCCGAACAACGTCTCGACGCCGAACGTGCGTGCGACCTGGCACGTCAACGACGACTTCTACGCCCAGCTGGGCGTGCAGAGAAGTCTTCCGGTCAGGGGGGCGACCGGCAACCCGATCTACGACGAGGTCAATGACAACGCATCGGGCCTGCGTTTCAAGTCGTCGGTGCCGGGCACCCGGATCCTGTACACCGGCGAGCTGGGCTACAAGCGCCAGGCGGCGCCCGGCAATCCCTACGTCTGGGTGCGTGGCGGCGGCTTCCACAACACCTCCGACTTCACCGACTTCAGCCGCCTGCTGGCCGATCCCGACGCGACCCGGAAGGGCGGCAGCGGCGTGTACCTGCTCGCAGACCGCCAGGTCTGGCAACAGGCGCCGGGTTCGCCCTATACCGCGTACCGGGGGGTATACCTCGGTGGCACCTTCATGGGCGGCGAGTCCGAGGTGGCGGCGTTCACCCGCTACTACGAGCTGCGTGCGTACTGGCTGGGGCCGTTCTCGAACCGGCCGCGCGACATGATCTCGCTGATCGCCAACCACAACTCGGTCAGCGACCACCTGCAGGACGTGACCAACGCGTATGCACCCTATACCGGCCTGTTCGCCAACGAGTACGCCAACAGCGCCACGGCGTCCTACATGTTCCGGGTCAGGTCGGGCGTCTATGCGACGCTCGGCGTCGGCTATACCGACAATCCGAGCATCCAGTACTTCGATGGGCAGGGCAGCTCCCTGAACGTACTGGCCAGCATGTTCATCACGTTGTAGCCAAGTGTGCTGGCTGGGGGCGGCGGCGCGACTTCGGTGGTCGCGTCGCTGTGTCCGGGAAGGCGCCCGGCGCAGCCGGAGGTCCAGGGCGTGTCATGGAACTTGAAGGATCGTCGCGGCATTGCCGAGCGCGAGGCCGGTGACGGCCGCGGCCGGGGTTCCCGGCACCGGCCATGCCGGGCGAGGTCTCCGACGTGCGCCAGCGCCTGCTGCCGACATTGCCATCGTCCATGGTGGTTCGGCGGGGTCGATCCTTGTGCCGCCCTGGACAAGCGCAGTATCATTCGATCGTCAAGATACATGGCTATTGAGATAACTGGTCCAGCATGCCGAGCTTGGGAACTACCAGCCACGTGCGGGTCGGCACGTCCCTTGTCAGGATGCTCCATCGCGTAGAGGAAGCACATGGTCGGGCCGCCGGGCAGGCGAATGTCCATACCACGGACTTCCGATGCATCGCCTATCTGAAGGCGCAGGACCGGCCGATCAGCCCCAAGCAGATCGCCGAGTATCTCGGCATTACCTCGGGCGCCTGCACCGCGCTGCTCGATCGCATGGCGTCGGCAGGCTTCATCCGTCGGTTGCCCAACTCCCAGGACCGCCGCAGCGTGCTGGTCGTGCTCGACGAGAAGGCGGCCGCCAGCCAGCTCGCCGTGCTCGAAAAGCTTCACGAGTGCTATCGCGAAGCGGTTCTCCCTTTCTCCGACAGGGACCTGGAGGCGATCGCGTCCTATCTCGACCGCATCACCGACCTCGTCACGATGGAGGGCGATGCCGGACCGGCGCAGGTCGCGCCGACCATCAAACGATAGCCAGACAACCTCTCCAGCAAACCCGAAAGGAAACAGGCCATGATCGTCAGCAATCCCGAAGTGACCCTCGACATCGAGGCCCATGGCATCCCCGATGACGCACGCGATGCTCCCTTTCTCGACTGGCTCTGTTCGGCGGTCGTCCATGGCGACGACGGCAGGACGTACTGGTTCGGCACGTCACCGCTCATCCTCGGGCTGGAAAACCGCGACATGTGGAACATCGAGGTCGGCTGGGAGTCCGGCCAGGTCGTCCCGCTGCCCGGCACCATCTTCAAGCTGGCCGATTTCCCGCCCGTGGGCCTGTCGACCCAGCATGTCCTGCCGGGCGGTACGTTGAAGGTCGAGCGTTCCGAAACCGAGGTCCGGGTGACGTTGGGCGAGCACTACCAGGTGATCTGCAAGGACGACCACACCTGGCATTACACCATCGAGGACAAGGCGCGCGGCATCAAGGCCGAGTTCGTCCATATCGGCAAAGGTTGTCCGCTCTGGTACGGCCGCGAGAAGCCGTCCTACCTCACGCCGCACAGCATCGCCTATGGCTACAACTGGTCGGGGCGCATCGAAGGCAAGCTGACGCTGCAGGGACGCGAGATCGCCATCAAGGGCAAGGGCATCCGCGAGCGCTACATCGCGGTGGATTCCTCGGCGGCCGAGATCGGCGGCTGGGAAGACTGGATGTGGTTCCACTTCGACGAAGTCTTCGGCTCCATGTACGAGATGAAGCTCGGCCAGAAGGACATGGTGCTGAACCTGGCCGAGGAAGCGCAGTTCTTTCCCGCCGGCGAGTTCACCATCGAGCATCTGGAATGGGCCTGGCTGCGCGCGCTCGGCGCGTTCATCCCGACCCGCTACAGGATCCGGATGGAGGTCGAGGCCGGCGTGCTGATGTTCACCGCCAACGTGGTCGGCGCGACGGTCTGGGGCGTCACCGCGACCGGCCCGAGCACCCCGGTGGCCACCCTGAACTGGGATGCGCTCGAAGGCACCTTCACCTACCGGGACGGCCGCACGAAGACCCTGAGCAATGGCCTGGGCAGCGTCTCGATCCGCCAGTGGAAGCCTTACCCCGATGTCTTCGGGGCCGCGCTCGCCAATGTCGAGGGCCTGCACGAGACCGGGCGGATGACGACGCTCTGAGCGACCGGGCGCGCACGAGGACCGAAGGTTCCATCGGGTACGGCAAGAAGGGGCCCAGGCCTCTCGATCCTGGCGAACCGCTTCGATGGGCGGTGTGGTTGTACTGCCTGCAACGATGGCGTGGTCCTGCGTGCGCCTGCTCGAGCGGTGGGGTCAACCAGGTTCCATGGCATAAGGAGCTGTCCAAGGTGTTCATCGCTACGCGAAGTGGACGCCGGGATCAGAACCTGGTTCCGAAGCGGACGACCAGCGCCTGCGAGGACGCGCCGTTTTCGCCCGCCACCGATAGCAGCGCCTTTGCGGAAAGGATGTAGGGGCGCCCATCCACGATGAAATTGCGGGAAACGATGGGACCAAGCGCCACGCCCTTGGCGCGGTTTCCGATATTGACGCTCTGGACGATATCGTCCTGGATCTGGTAGGTGGCCACACCGGCGACCCCGTACTGCCACTGGTCCTGGCGCTGGGTGACGGCAAAATCGAAGCTCAGCATCCTCCCCGAGGACCAGTCGGTATCCTCGTTGTCGGTATAGTTGTTGAGGAACAGCCTGCCGCTGAACTCGGTGGCCTGGCCAAGTGCTTCGCCGAAGATGCTCTTTCGGTTGTAGGTCAGGGCGATGCTGGGCGCGATGCCGTAGACGTTCGATCCGACATTGATCGGGCTGCCGGCGGAGTACTCGCCGGTGGGAAAGGTCACGCCGACGCCGAGGCCGAACGCCAGTCCATAGGTAACCATCGCATCGCTTTCGCCTTGCGCGCGGAAGTCGGCATTGGGGAAGAAGCGGGTCCAGAACACCACATCCGAATAGGCGTCGAACAGTCCCGAGGAACAGGATTCCGGCGCCGGCTTGAAGGCCACGCATGTCCGTTCGTATCCGATCGCCAGGGTCGTCGCGATCGATCCACCGAAGACCTGTCGTGGATACACGTACATCAGGCCTACGCCGCCCACGTAGCTGTCGCCCCCGACCGGCATCCGGGAACCGGAGTCATCGAAAAAACCGTCGATGTTGACCGCCCCGGCGAAGGTCACGCCGTACAGGCCGGGCGGCGGCAGCAACGCCTGGCCGATATCCGTCCCGCCGATGGGGCCGGCCGGCTTGACGCCTTCGCCCGCGTGGGCGGCAAAGACCGGCAGCAGGCAGGACAGCATGAGAGCCGAGGGGGCACGCCATGGCCGGAGACGACGCACTGCTCTCCGCGATACGTGGTCGGCATCGGGTCGATTCATCGGGGACCTACTCCAACGGCGGGCTGGATAGGGAGTTCTGGTTGCCTGGGGGCGTGCGCGGCAGAAATCATCCGGGCTGCAAATCCGGCTTTCCGGCTCGAACAGTTCTGCCGCCCACGCTCCTGGTGCGGGAATCCTTGACGGGTTCCGTCCGCCAGGCCTGCGGGGTGATCCGGCCTACAGGCTCACGTACAGCCAGGACAGCCAGCCGAACAACAGCAGGCAGTAGGCCTCGAATGCGAGCCTCAGCTTCAAAGGCGCGTGCTTGAGCTCCATGAAGTAGAGACCCACGAACCGGACCTTGATGGCACCGAACGCCAACACCATGACGGCGATGGTATTGGTGGCCTCGCGCTCGCTGCCGAGATTGGGCCCGAGCAGGGAAAGCGCCACCAGCGAAGCCCAGATCAGGGCGATGTGGGTGGGGAGCAATTGCTTGCGTGTGATTGTCGTCATCGTCAGGCCACCACGATCAGGAGCGGGAAAATGAACATCCAGAGCAGGTCCACCAGATGCCAGTAGCAGCCGCAGGATTCCATCACCGACATGTCCCTGGCTGACAGTTTTCCTGGCTGCCTGACCTTCCCGATCATGATCGACAGAGTGACGAAGCCGATCAGGATGTGCGCCAGGTGCATTCCCGTCAGGAAGTAGAAGTAGTCGAAATAGAGGTTGGATCCGATGACGTGCCCGGCCTGGATCAGGTGGGTGTATTCCACGAGCTTGAGCACCACGAACACGACGCCGCAGGCCACGGCGCCGTAGAGCGCCCGCCTGGCGACCTCGTTGGCGTGATGGCGGGCGGCGTTGATGCCCATGACCACCAGCAGCGAACTGGTCAGCAGGATGACCGTGTTGATCAGGCCGATGGTGAGGCCGACCGACATGCGCGAGGCTTCGAACAGTTCATGCGCCTGGCCGCGTTCCTTCAGGAAGGCGACGAAGAACACCAGGAAGATCGCCATGTCCGCGAACAGGAACACCCACAGCCCGGGTTCTCCGGGGACGCGCCGCGCCGGATGTGCCCGCGTATCGGTGTGAAGTACGGCTTCATTCATGGCAATGCCTCCTGCCGATGCCGGGCTGCCTGTCGGGGCGGTGAAGCGGTGTTTTCCAAAGCATGTGTGGCATGGCAATGTCCTCCCTCGGGTGTGTTGCCGCGTTGGTGTGGCGTGCTGTGGAACTAGGCAAAGGGTGTCGGCATCGACGCTGCCGCCGTGGTCCTGCGCCCCGGGCCTGCCTGGTATCCGGGGTGTGGTTCCGGATCAGGCGACGTGCAGACCGCCACTGGCCGACAGGATGTCGCCCGTGATGAAGACCGATTCGTCGGAGGCGAGAAAGACGGCGACGCTGGCGATGTCCCCCGGTTTGCCCAGGCGTCGCAGCGGTGTGAGCGGAACCAGCGGTTCGAGCTGGCCCGAGACGTGCTCCCAGGCCGCTTCCACCTTCTCGGTGACGATGGCGCCGGGCTTGATGGCATTGACCCGGATGCCGCGTGGGCCGAGTTCATTGGCCAGGGCCACCGTCAGCGCATCCACCGCCCCCTTCGACGCCGCGTAGACCGACGATTGCCCGGGCGCCCATTCGGTGATGATGGAACTGATGTTGATGATGCTGCCGCCCTCGCCGAGGTGCCTCGATGCGGCGGCGCTGACCAGGAAGGTGCCACGCACGTTGACGTCGAAGACCCTGTCGTAGATCTCGTCCTTGAAGTCGGCGATGGCGGTGAACTCGGCAACGCCGGCGTTGTTGACGAGGATGTCCAGCTTGCCGAACGTGCTGATCGCATGGCCGACGATGCCCTCGGCGCTGCCCTGTCGCGAGACGTCGCCGCAGTGGCTCACGGCCTTTCCGCCGGCTGCGGTGATCGCGGCGACCACCTGTTCGGCGGCATCCCGGCTGCGGCTGTAGTTGACGATGACGGCGGCGCCCTCGGCGGCCAGCGCCCTGGCGATGGCGGCACCGATGCCCGTGGAGGCGCCGGTGACGACGGCGACCTTGCCTGAGAGTCGTGCGGACATGCGTTTTCCTTCTTCCTCGCCGGCGCGCTGGGTCGTGGTCAGGGATGCAGGGCCGTTCCGGCCCGGATCGCGCTTGTTCGTTTGCGATGGGCTGGCGTGCCGGCATCGCCCGATGCCAGTACCCGCTCCAGCCAGCAGCGACTTTCCTGCAATGGGTCGCCGCCCCCCGCGATGCGGTGTTCGACGCCGCTGCCGCGCGCCTGCAAGGCCTGGCGCGTGCGCAGAAGGACGTGATTCTGCTCCAGCAGCAGAACCGGCATGTCGGGCATCGGCTTGGGATGCACGGGCATCGTGTCCAGATTGGCGGGCAGCGGGCCGTCGATGGAGATGACGCCTGCCACCCGTTCCGGCCACAGGCTGGCGAGCGTCAATGCCATCGTCCCGCCTTCGCCCTGTCCCGCCAGCCACGCACGGCGCGTGTCGCGGCCAGGGCACAGTTCGAGCAGGAGGGTTTCGAGCTGGCCGAGGCCGTCACCGAACGTAGTCAGTTCGGGCCGTTCGAATGGGCCGAGGAACCAGAAGTAGCCGAGTGGAAGCGCGCCGATCATCTGCAGGCGCGGGGAGCGCACGGCGATCGACCGCAACCGGTCCGACAGTGCGATCTCGACGCGGTTGCGCACCGGGTCGTCGTAGCGGTCGTGGAGCCACAGGATCGGCGTTGCGTCCGGGTCCCCGCGCGTCCAGGTCAACAGTTGGCTTCTGCGTTGCACGTCATCCCGCCTTGCATTCGCTGATCCACTCGGAGATGCGCTTGATGTCAGCTTCCGCCAGCGCACGCCCGACCGGCATCCGCGCGCCGGTGCCGCCGGCTTCGAGGTGGGTGCCGAGGATCTTCAGGTACAGGTAGCTCCGTGCCGGGTTGCCCGGAGTGACCAGGGGCAGCGACGAGCCCCGGCTCTCCTTGCCGATCAGGCTGGCCGGTGCGGCCGTGCGCTGCAACGACAGCCCGTCGGCGGGCGCCGCATCCTGGTGGCAGGCGACGCAGTTCGTGTTCATGATCGGCTGGACCGTCGTCTGGAATCGGCCCTGGCAATCGGCATTGGCCATGGCCGTTCCCGTGGGCACGAGCAGGGTCACGGCGACCAGCAGTGCATTGGCCGCGATGGCATCCCGGAAGGGGCGGCGGCAGGATGCGGGCGATGGGAGCGGGGTGATGTTCATGCGCATTCACCGCTGTCCGGCGGCGTGTGCGCCTGCGATGTAACCGTAGGTCAGTGCCAACCCCAGTGTTCCACCTGCGCCCCAGTAGGATTGCCCCGACGGAGATGAGGCGCAATTGCCTGCCGCGTAGAGGCCGGGGATCGGTTTGTCGTGTACGTCCAGCACTTGCGCATGCACGTTGGTGACCGGGCCGCCCTTGGTGTCGAGCGTGCCGGGTCCGAGGATGATGCAGTAGTACGGGCCGTTCGCGGCGAACGGGTACATGTGCTTGTTCGGCTTGTCGTTGTTGCTGCCGGGAACGTGGAACGCCTGCTGGATCGGCAACTCGCCGCGGTGAAAGTCCAGATCGACACCGTTGTCGGCGAAAACATTGAAGCGCTCGACGGTCTGCCCGAGGTTCACGAGGAAATCGTCGTGCAGCCGGAACTCGCCGATGCGGTCCGCCAACCCGTCCAGACGCGCCTGGATGGCTTGCGCAAGTGCGTCCCATGTGGGGGCGGAAATCACGTGCGCGGGCAGGTCGGCACCGACCGGCGGCATCAGCTGGGCGCCGCCATACGTGATCGCGTGGTCGTCGAACAGCATGAACTGGTACAGATTGACGTACTCGCCCAGCGTCGGATCCCAGACCGCATGGCTGCGGGTGCGTTCGTTGTAGACGTGCTTCTCGTCGTACATGCGATGGCCGAGCTTGTTGACGACGATCATGCTGTCGCCTCCCAGCAGGAAGGCTCCCATCGGCACGCTGGCGTACTCGAGGACTTCCTCCAGCACCTCCTGCTGCAGCCAGGCTTCGCTCATGTTGCCGAGCTTGGCGCCGATCTCGATTGCCATCCTGACGAAATCGCCTTGGTTGGTCGGCACCGCGCATCCGCCCAGAACCGGCATGCGCAGGTAGTTGTTGCGCATCTCGATGTCGTGGGTGAAACCACCAGAGCCGAAGACGACGCCCTTGCGTGCACGTATCGTGTGCGCTCCATGGGGGGTGTCGACTTCCACGCCGACGACCCGCCTGTCGGAATCGACCAGGATGCGGGTTACCGCGTGTTCCTCGCGTATCGACGCGCCGTGCTCCCCGGCGAATGCGGAAAGCTGCCCGATCATGTCGCCGCCGAAACCCGGCGCGCCATCGCGGTCGCTGGGTTGCAGCGTGCGACCGACGACGCTCTTGTTCTCGGGCAGTTGCCCCTGGTAATCGGGGATCAGCCCGGTCGCGCCGAGCTGCTGCTGTGACTGCAACGCGCCGGCCTCGGCGAGCAGTGCCGTGATGCGCGGACCTTCGTCGTAGAACACGGACAGCAGGTCGTAGTCCAGTTGCGCGATGCCCAAGGTCGGGTGGTTGGCGCGATACAGGTGCGGATACGCCAGCCTGGCCATGTACTTCATCGCATCCGGTTTTGGATCGGCGATGCCCTTGGCCTGCATGTGCGGATTGTTCGGGACCCAGAAGGCGCCTCCCGACTTGGCGGTGGTGCCGCCGAGGATCGGAGCCTTCTCGAGAACCGTGACCTCGGCGCCGTGCTGCAGGGCACCGACCGCGGCCGCCAGCGCCGCACCGCCAGAGCCGACCACGACGACATCGGTCTGTTCGTTCCAGTCGTGCTCCTGCGCACTGGCGACATGCACGACGCCGAGGGTGGCGCCCGCGGCCCCTACGCCGGCGGCCTTGAGGAATGCGCGGCGCGATACCCGCGGGTTGTCCTCGCGTGGCGCCGGATCAGTTGCTTGCCCATTGTTCTTTCGTTCTATGGTTGTCACGGTTGGGTCCTGCGGTTCAGTCTTCTGCGTCTGCCGTCACGGGGATGCCCGCTGCACTGGAAAAAGGCCGGAATCTGGTCAGCTTGGTGGGAGCATGGGGCGGCTGGGCGGTGACTTCTGCTGCCCGTGCCGGATTCCCGAGTCGATGTCCTCGGCCTGGAACGTGGTAGTCCTGGGCCGCGGCCATGCCGTCGGCCGGCCGCTATGGACCTGGTGCCGGCGCGCGTGATGAGATGGATTGGCAAGCAAAACTCCTCCCAAAGTCCGCTCTTCGATTCCGCTGTTCGTGGTCAGGTGTGTCCGGTATTCGGCCCGACTGGTTTCTGCGTGCCATGACGGCCAATCTGGTCGTACGCAGTAGTGGCTACGTTGGTTGATCGCGCCATCGTGTGCATTACCCACGTGGTCAATATCGCGGAATCGCACTTGGATCTGCCGCTACGGTGTTCCGGATTTTCATTCGCTCCATGTGATACGAAGACAATCGGATGCTGCGTCGCGGCGTGCATCGGGATGCTGGGCTTCCCATGATCCGGGGCGCCCAGGAGACAGGAGATCCCGATGCTCTCGAACAGTTCCGTGCATCGCTTGCGTGTTGCGGCCCACGAACTGCACAAGGCTGCAATCCAGCCGAAGCCATTGGAGCGCTGGGCCGGTTCGGTGGCCAGCCTCCTGGATGCAGATATCGCGGACCTGACCGTATTCGCACCGAGTGGAATCGCGGTGGAAAATGGATCGACGAATTCGGTCAAACCCGATGAAAGCAGGGAATATCTGGATCACTACCAGTTCATCAATCCGTTGATGCGCTTCTGGGAGAACGTGCCTCCCGGCAAGGTGGTTCCGCTGGACGGGTGCTTGGCCGATGCGGCGTTGCGGGAAACCGAGTTCTATTCGCGCTACGGGCGATACTTGGACGGAGAAAACAGCGTCTGCATGCTGCTGGGCATCCGCACCGCGAAAGTGCTGGTGCACGCGTGCCGGGATGGCCACCACAGCGCGGCGGCCATCGACAAGACGCTGCTGGAGGGGCTGCGCGACGACCTGCTGCTGTCGTTCGAGATTGCGGGCACCTTCGCCCAGGCCAACAACATGGTCGGCAATGTGATCCGGAGCCTGGACCAGAAGGGCGTTGGAGTTGCGATCCTGGCAGAGGACGGAGGGATCGAAGCTTGCAATGGAAGCATGACCGATCTGCTCAGCGAAGGCGTCGTGTTGAGGACGGAGCGGGGGCGCCTGGTGCCGGGAGGAGGCGTGCATTTGCCTGATCTGCAGGCGCTGGTCCAGCGCGCCAGGAAAAAGGGACAAGGCGGCTCCATTCCGTTTGGAATGCCTCCATCGGAAGGGACTGCCTCCCGTCGTCACCGGGGCAACGTGATCGCGTTTCCCGCCCCCGTTGCGTTCGACTGGGAAGGCGTCGAGCAGAACAAGGTCGTACTGCTGGTCACCGACAGTTCCCGCCCGAAGACGGCACTCATGGAGCGATTGCGCGCCGATTACGGGCTGACCTGTTCCGAGGCACGCGTGGTCTGCATGCTGCTCGATGGCAAGACATCCCTGCACATCGCGTCCGATCTGAACGTGCAGCCCAACTCTGTCCGCGCTCATCTCAAGGCGGTGTACGCCAAGACGGGAACCCACTCGCAGGTCGAGCTGCTCAACCTGATCCGCTTCATTGGAGACGCATGCTGACCGACCGGGTGCTGCTCATGGTGTCCCGGTCGGGTGCCGTTCGTACCCGGTGCGGCTATTGCCACTCCAGAAGGCGTTCCAGCAGCAGCATCGCGGTGGACGAGTAATCCCCGTACTGCCCCCGGAAGAACAGCAGTGGCGTCTTGCTGGACGCCACCCTGAGTTCGTGCACACGCCCCACGATCAGGTTGTGGTCCCCGATCTCGATGACATCGTGGATCGAGCAGTCGATCCAGGCGACGATGCCATCCAGCACCGGGTTGCCGAGCGACGACAGCTCCCATTCGACGCCGTCGAAGCGTCCCGGCCCGGGGCGTGCCAGCTTCCTGCACAGCATTTCCTGGTCGGCCGCCAGGACATTGGCGCAGAACCGGCCTGCCTGCTGGATGCGTTCCTGCGTGGGGGAGGTGCTGGTGGCCAGGAACGATACCAGCGGCGGATCGAGCGACACCGACGAGAAGGAGCCGACCACCATGCCCACCGGCTCTTCGCCTTCGGACGCGGTGATCATCACCACGCCGGTGGGATAGTTGCCGAGCACCGTGCGGAAATGACGCGGGTCCAGCGCCACGGGTTCCGGGATCGGGTGTTCCAGGCTCGTCATGGTCTGCACTCGCTCGGCACGGTTCACGTCAACACCTCGGGGTCAGATGCCCACACGCAGCGGTTCGGGAACCTCCACGCCGTAGTAGGTCAGCGCATTGGCGTGGTAGACCGAGCCGGGAATGTGGATGAAATGGTTCAGTCCCACGTGCGCGTCGCGCCAGAAGCGCTGGATCGGATTGGTCCGCCTGCTGGCGTTGCCGCCGGAGCGGGCGTACACGGTATCCAGGGCGGCGGTAGCCCGCCACGCGCAGCGCACCTGATTGCGGCGGATCCTGGAGCGGTCGGCGAAGCTGATCTCGTTGCCGGCATTCACCTGCCTGGTCGCCCAATTGATTCCGTCCAGGAGCTGCAGTCTTGCGGCCTGGATCTCCGCGGCGGCCTCGCCGGTGAAATAGGCCGAATAGGGATCATCGCGCAGCGCCTGGCCGGCGGCGGAGACCCGGTCGCGCTGGTATGCACCATGCGCGGCCAGGGCGCCTTCGGCCATGCCGATCACTGCGGAGGTGATCCCGACCGGGAAGATCACCGAGAACGGCAGCTTGTAGATCGCATCGGGACGGCCATGCCGTTCGGCCGCCGTGCCGGAAACCACGTCGTCGTACTCGATGACCCGGTGCGAGGGAATGAACGCGCCGTCGACGACGATGTCCTTGCTGCCGGTGCCGAGCAGTCCGATCACGTTCCAGCTGTCGTCGATGATCTGGTAGTCGCTGCGCGGGAGCATCACGTGCAGCATCTTCGCCGGCATCTTCGGCTTGCCTTCCCCGTCGCCGACCAGGGCGCCGAGGAACAGCCAGCGCGAGTGATCGGTGCCCGAGGAGAACTGCCAGCGTCCGCTGAGCCGGTAGCCGCCGTCGACGGGTTCGGCGATGCCCGAGGGGGTGTAGGGGGAGGCGATCCAGGTGTCCGGATCCTGGCCCCAGATTTCCTCGCCGACCTTCGGGGCCAGCAGCCCGACCTGCCATGGATGCACGCCGACAACGCCGGCCACCCAGCCGGCCGAACCGTCATGGCTGGCGAGCTTCATCACCGCTTCTGCAAATTCCCCGGGCGTTGCCCCGAGTCCACCGTATTCCTTCGGCTGCAGCAGCCGCATCAGTCCGGCGTCGCGTACGATCTCGGCGGTTCTCGCGCTCAGTTTCCCGAGCCTTTCGTTTTCCCACGCCAGTTCGGCGAGTTCCTCGCCGTGCGCCTCGATCTGCGCGATTGCGTTCTTTGGCATTGCCACCCCTCCCTTCAGGTGTCTTGTTCATTGCTGTTGGGTCGAGACAGTGCTGCAATGCGAAAGATGGATCTGCGTGCATGTTCCGCTGGAGAACTGCTCTGGCCGGCATCGTCCGACAAGCGTGTCCGCCACGCATTACCTACTTGGTCAAGACGCCGGCCCGATGATTCCGTGGCTGCGGGGCACGACGCCGATCACGCCGCGCAGCGGCACCGCTGCGCGCGGCACGGGCGGAAAGATCGCGTTCCCGCGGAGATGCGGTCGGGCGACATGCCGTATCGAGGTGATATACTCCTCCCCAGTATCGTCGGAGGCCCGGCGCCGGAACCGTCATGCCGCATTCGCCGGAAGAAAAGAAGCGCGTCCTGTCCCGGGTGCGGCGCATCCGCGGCCAGCTGGATGCGCTCGAGCGGGCGCTGGAGGCGGGCAGCGAATGCGGGCCGGTGCTGCAGCAGATCGCGGCGATCCGTGGCGCGGTCAACGGCCTGACCACCGGCGTACTCGAAAGTCACCTGCGCGAAACGCTGGGGCCGATCGCAGCGACACCGGAAGTGCGCCAGGCCGGCATCGACGATGCGATCGCGCTGCTGCGCTCCTATCTCAAGTAACCCCCCTCAAGTCATCCTGTCCACGCGCCGGTCCCGAAGTTGGCCGCCCAGTCCACCCTGGAGACATTCACATGAAATCACGTGCCGCCGTCGCCTTCGCCGCGGGCGAACTGCTCAGGATCGTCGAGATCGACGTTGCCCCGCCGAAGGCCGGCGAGGTGCTGGTGAAGATCACCCACACCGGCGTCTGCCATACCGACGCGTTCACCCTTTCAGGCGATGATCCCGAGGGACTTTTCCCGGCGGTGCTGGGCCACGAGGGCGCGGGCATCGTGGTCGAAGTGGGCGAGGGCGTGACCAGCGTCAAGCCGGGCGACCACGTGATCCCGCTGTACACCGCCGAATGCGGCGAGTGCCTGTTCTGCAAGAGCGGCAAGACCAACCTGTGCGTGGCGGTGCGCGCGACCCAGGGCAAGGGCGTGATGCCCGACGGCACCTCCCGCTTCTCCTACGAGGGCGAGCCGGTCTACCACTACATGGGCTGCTCGACCTTCAGCGAGTACACCGTCGTGGCCGAGGTGTCGCTGGCGAAGATCAACCCCGAGGCCAATCCCGAGCACGTCTGCCTGCTGGGCTGTGGCGTGACCACAGGCATCGGCGCAGTGCACAACACGGCGAAGGTGCAGGCCGGCGATTCGGTTGCGGTGTTCGGGCTCGGCGGCATCGGCCTGGCGGTGATCCAGGGCGCGCGCCAGGCGAAGGCCGGACGCATCTTCGCGATCGACACCAACCCCTCGAAGTTCGCGCTGGCAAAGGAATTCGGCGCGACCGACTGCGTCAACCCGAAGGACTTCGACAAGCCGATCCAGCAGGTGATCGTGGAGATGACCGGCTGGGGCGTGGACCACAGCTTCGAATGCATCGGCAACGTCAACGTGATGCGCGCCGCGCTGGAATGCGCGCACCGCGGCTGGGGTCAAAGCGTGATCATCGGCGTGGCCGGCGCGGGGCAGGAGATCAGCACCCGGCCGTTCCAGCTGGTCACCGGCCGCACCTGGAAGGGCACCGCCTTCGGCGGCGTCAAGGGCCGCTCGCAGCTGCCGGGCATGGTCGAGGACGCGATGAAGGGCGACATCGAACTGGCGCCGTTCGTCACCCACACCATGCCGCTGGATGACATCAACACCGCGTTCGACCTGATGCACGAGGGCAAGTCGATCAGGTCGGTGGTGCATTATTGAAGCGCCGGTATTGGTGATTCGTGATTGGTGATCTGTAAAAGCGAATCGCCGCACGACATCGCCAACGCGCGCAGTCTCCGCCTTTTCCAATCACGAATCACTAATGACTAATCACGGCATTCAACGCATCGAACACCGCGCCTGCTTCGGCGGCTGGCAGGACGTCTACGAACACGGCTCGAACACCCTCGGCTGCGACATGCGCTTCGCCGTGTACCTGCCGCCGCAGGCGGAAGACCGCAGGCTGCCGGTGCTGTACTGGCTGTCGGGGCTGACCTGCAACGAGCAGAACTTCATCACCAAGGCCGGCGCGCAGCGCTACGCCGCCGAGCATGGGGTGATCCTGGTCGCGCCCGACACCAGTCCGCGCGGCGACGACGTGCCCGATGCCGACGGCTACGACCTCGGCAAGGACGCCGGCTTCTACGTCAACGCGACCACGCTGCCGTGGGCGCGCCACTACCGCATGTACGACTACGTGGTCGACGAACTTCCGGCGCTGGTCGAGGCCGGTTTCCCGGTCACCGATGCGCGCGCGATCAGCGGCCATTCGATGGGCGGGCACGGCGCGCTGGTGATCGCGTTGCGCAATCCGGGACGCTATCGCAGCGTGTCGGCGTTCGCGCCGATCGTCGCGCCGACGCAGGTGCCGTGGGGGGAGAAGGCGTTCGCGACCTATCTCGGTCCCGACCGCGACGCCTGGAAGGCCTACGATGCGACCGCGCTGGTCGCGTCGGCGCAGGAGAAGCTGCCGCTGCTGATCGACCAGGGCGACGCCGACGAGTTCCTGGACGGCCAGCTCAGGCCGTGGCTGCTGCAGGAGGCCGCCGAGCGGGCCGGCCATCCGGTCTACCTGCGCATGCAGCCCGGCTACGACCACAGCTACTACTTCATCGCCAGCTTCATCGGCGAGCACGTCGCCCACCACGCGCGGGCGCTGCACGCCGATTGAGCGGCGGACCCGCGGGATTGCGCCACAACCGCCGCGGCGGCCGCGGCGCCGTCAGTAGTACAGCAGGAACGACGATGCGCGGTCGTTCATGTTCTTGCCGACGTTGGACGTGCTGGCATCGAGGGTCAAAGCGCGGCCGCTGCCGTCGGCGTTCTGCCGCAGTTCCAGCGCGGCGCCGTCCGACACCCGCACGCTGGAGACGCTGTCGTTGATGTCGCCGTGCCGGACGCCGCTGTCGTCGACGCCGGTGCCGAAGCCGCCGTTGCCGAAGCCCAGTGCCCAGGCGGTGCCGTTGTAGCCGGCATCCCGGTAGGCGACCGCGCCCTTGCCGTTGTCGCCGTGGAGATCGGCGTCGAGGTTGCGTGCATTGCCGTCGGCATCGGAGGTGACGGCGATGGTCGAGGACAGCATCTGGTGGCGGTAGCCGTCGCCGTTGGGTGCCGGCGCGGCGACGCGGTTCTCCACCAGTTCGGTGCGGTGCCCGGTGCCGCGGGACGCGATGTGATCGATGCCGCCCATGCCCTGGTCGCGGGCGTCCTGGCCGGCGCCGGCAACGGTGTCGTGGCCGTGGTCGCCGTAGAGTTCGGACGGCAGGCCCTGGTTGTGGTCGCCGATGTCGATGCGGGCGGCGATGGCGAAGTCGTCCATGATGGCGTCGGCCCGGGCTTCCAGGTCGGTGAACTGGCGGGTGCGGTAGCCGCCCTCGTTCGTGGTCTCGGCATGCAGGTTGGACACCAGCAGCGCGGCGCCGGTGTCGTTGTCGCGCAGCACGACGAGGTTGGTGGCGCGCGTCTCGTCCTTGCGGCCGAAGCTCTCGTCGATGCGGGTCTCCGCATGCAGCAGGTCGAAGCGTTCCGCGTCCCAGAAGATCGGGTTGCCGTTCTGCGGCCCCATGTAGCCGTTGCGCCCGTGCGCGATCATCTCGCCGGCCACGCGCGCGCCGGCGTCGCGGTGCCGGCCGGGGTCGCCGGTTTCCTGGAAGCCGATGATGTCGCTGACGTCGGCGAGATCGCCGATGCGGTCCAGGGCATCGTCACCGCCGCGCGCGCTGTAGCTGTTGAATGACGAGATGGTGTAGTTCGAAGAGATGCTCATGCCGTCTCCGGAAGCGTGGGGGCAGCCCGGGCCGATGCCGATGGCCGGATGCGTTCGGGCCGGCGCGCCGGAAGGCCTGCCCGCGCATTGGCGGGCCGGCAGGTTCAGTAGTAGCGCAACGCGAGCGGCGCCGGTGTTTCGGGGATGGTGGCCGGTGTGCTGCTGGCCGCGGTGGCGTACGCGGCATCGAACGCCGCCGGCGAAACAGGCGTGCCGGGCACGGTCGCGGGCACGAAGGCCGGCGAACCGGACGCCGTTGCAGCGGGCGTGGTTGTCGCAGCTGGCGTTGCCGGTGTCGTCGCGGCCGGCGCCTGCGGACGCAGGCCCTGATAGACCTCGATGCCCTGGCCCAGCAGGCCGGTGCCGGCGGTGATCAGGCTGGCGGGCGTGGCGGTGCCGTTGGCGATCGACGAGGCGCTGTCGATCACCGTGCCCGCGGCGCCCAGCCCGGTGCTGACGGCCTGCGCGGCGGGATGCGGGATGAGTCCGGCGACGCTGCCCAGGCCGCCCAGGATCGGCGACAGGTAGGTGTCGCGGATGTGGTCCCAGTTGTCGATGTTGGTGCCGTCGGCGCGCACCTGCTTGTCGTCGGTGCTGGGCAGGCGGCCATTGAGCTGTTGCAGGTAGTCCAGGCCGTGCTTGCAGATGTCCTGCAGCACCCCGGCCTCGGTGCCGTGGCGCGCATGGCCGTCCTTGGTGAAGCCGTCGATCTTGCCGTTGCCCTGCAGCTCGACCGAGCGCGGCTGCCCGTCGGCCTGGGTCAGCGACTTGATGTTGGTCAGCAGCGCCGCGGCCTGGAAGGCCTGGTCGGCGTCGTTGTACATGTCGCCGCCGACGAAGTCGTTGAGCTTGTCGCGGATCCCGCTCTGGTTGCCGAGCTGCTTGAGCACCGGGTTGTCGTCGATGATCTCCTGCGCGCTGCGGTTGTCGCCCGGTGGGCGCGCGGTGTCCGTGGTGGCGAGGTACTGGGTGTAGGGGGTCATCGTCGCGTCGGCGGTGACGTGGTTGCCCGACACCAGCGGGGTCATGCCGGACGTGCCGCCGGCGAGCGGGCTGGCGTAGGCACTTGGCGCAGCCTGCGAGAACGGGTCGACATAGGCGCTGGGCGCGCCGGGCGCGAAGGGATTGGCGTAGGCGCTGGGCAGCCCACCCGGGATCGCCTGCACCTGGCCCGGATACGCACCGGCGCCGGCAAGGCCCGGGGCCGGATTCCCGGACGCGTAGGCCTGGGCCGGGAACTGCGAGGCCGGGAATGCGGTGCCGAGCTGCTGGGTGTCGACGATGTTCATGGGAGGCTCCAGTGGGGAAGGGCGTTGCGTGCGTGCCGGACGCCGGGTCCGCGATGCGGATCGGGATCGCCCCGTCCGTCGCGGCGGCTTCGTCGTCCGGCCTGGAATCCACGCTAGTCCCGCCGTCCGGGCCCGGCTACTGGGGCGTGTCCGGATTGAGCTGCCGGCACCGATGTGCCAATTTGACGCGTACCCGGGCCGCAGCATCGGGACGTGACGCCGGTCCGCCGCGCGCTGCGACGCGCGCCGCCAAGCCGCTGTGCGGCCACGAAGCATTCATGTTCCCGGCGCCGTGCCGGACGCCGCTGCCGGCGGCGGTGGCCGCATCGAGACGGCCCTGTCCGGCCATGCACTGGACGCCGCCGGTGCGGTGCGCATCGGCATCGGGCGATCCGATTGCCCGTGATCGGCCGTCGGAGCGGCCGTGTTTCCGGGAGGAGGTTTCCGGGGCCCCGTCAGCCGGCGCGCACGTCGCGGATTTCCCAGGCGTTGCCGGCCAGCAGTTGCAGTCGATGCTTGAGTACGGCGCTGGAGATCGACGTCGTGACTTCCAGATCGATGTCGAGATCGCGCTGGCTGCCCACCACCTGCGCGGACGGGTCGGTCACGCCGAGCGCGGGGTCCACGTCGTCCGGATCCGGCTGGCGGTCGCGCCAGCGCACGAACAGTGCGTCGGTGCGCAACGCCGCCTGCAGCTCCGCGGCAATGCCGTCGGGGCCCTGCGAGGTCAGGGCATAGTCGCCCGATGCGCGCGCCCTGGCGGCGTCGGTGATGCGGATCAGGTAGCGGGTGCTCATGCGGACTCGTCGTCGGTAGGAGGCCGACAGCGTAGCAACCGGCGTCGTTAGAAATCCGTCACGGGCAATCCGTCAGGAGAACGGCTGCGGCGGCGCGGCGAAGCCCACGGTCAGCGAACCGGCGCCGACATTGACCATGCCGGTCATGCTCATCACCGTCTCGAAGCGCTCGACGTTGTGCTCGGCGCAGGCCGCGACCAGCGCGTCGTAGCCGGGCAGCTGGCGCATCTCGTCGAGTTCGCCGCCGTAGCTCAGGCACACGGTCGGGGTCAGCAGTCCGGCGCGGACGCGCCCGGCGGTGAACGCGAACAGTTTCTCGGCGGCCGGCGCGAAACCGCGGACCTTGCCGACCGGGCCGGTCTCGCCGCGATGGCAGTGGAGGATCGGCTTGATGTCGAGCGCGCCGCCGATCAGCGCCGACAGCAGGCTGACGCTGCGGTCGCCGCGATGCTTGATGCGCGCGCGCAGGTAGCCTAGGTCGCGCGGCACCATGTAGGCGTAGCTGCGCTCGGCCAGGAACTCCAGCCGGCTGCGGATCTCCGGCGCGGTCGCGCCGGCGTCGCGCAGGCGTACCGCCTCCACCGGCAGGATGCCCTGGCCGGCGAATACCTGCTGCGTGTCGACGATGCGCAGCGCGAACGGCGTGGTGTGCCCGGCCTGCATGCGTACCGGCTTGTACTCGCCCAGGATGCCGAAGCTGGCCTGGGTCGCGTTCTCGTGGATCTGGCTCCGGTTGCGGGTGACGGTGATGCAGAACACATAGTCGTAGTCGATGACCAGCTGTTCCAGGAACAGCGCCTCGATCTGCTCGGCCCCGAACGCCGCGGTCTCCGCGGTATGGCCGCGCTCGGCGACATGCGCGTCGACGAACGCCAGCGTCTCGCGTGCATCGCGCAGGTCGACGAACGTCGAGTCGCCGATGCGCACGGTGACCGGCAGCAGCTTGACGTCGTGCGCCTGCAGCCAGTCCGGCGGCAGGTCGCAGGCCGAGTCGACGACGATTCCGATACGCATGGGGGCCTCCGTGACCAGTGAAGACGACGCGTCCGTGCGCCGGGACCGGCGCGGATCGCAGGCGGGCGACGCAGCGCCCGCGCGCAACTTTACGCGATCGGCGCCGGCTGGCCGCAATTGGCTGCGGTGCACGGCGGCGGTCAGCGCACCACCTGCGCGATCGCAGTCGGCTTGCGCCGGGGCGCCGCCGGCCTTGCCGGCAGGCCGAACAGCGGCCGCAGCCAGCGCGTGCGCCGGATCACCAGTTCGTGCAGCAGCAGGCAGCCGGCCACCGTGATGCCGAGCACCAGCAGCGGCTCCCATACCGGCCCCAGGCCCAGCGGGATCAGCCAGAACGCGGCCAGCACGATCAGGCTCTGGTGCAGGATGTACCACGGGTACACGGCCTCGGTGGCGTAGCGCAGGCCCGGCCATGGCCGGTTCAAGGCGTGGGATCCCCAGGCCAGCAGCGACAGCAGCGCGCTCCACCAGTACAGCGCGTGGGCGCAGGTCGCGACGGCACCGTGGTGCCCTGCAGCCGGCGCCACCGCGAACAGCTGCGCGGCGTGGTCGGCGCGGCTTCGTCCCCGGGGTCGTGACGCAACCGCCGCCGCGCCGGCGGCTGCTACGCTTGGCGTCCCCCGTCACCACCGTCATTCCATGGCCTTCGAAGGTACCTCGCGCTACGTCGCCACGCCCGAACTGATGCAGGCGGTCGACGCCGCCATCGCCCTGCAGCGGCCGCTGCTGATCAAGGGCGAGCCGGGCACCGGCAAGACCCTGCTGGCCGAGGAAGTGGCCGCCGCGCTCGACGCGCCGCTGCTGACCTGGCACGTCAAATCGACCACCAAGGCCCAGCACGGCCTGTACGAGTACGACGCGGTCAGCCGCCTGCGCGATTCGCAGCTGGGCGACCCGCGGGTCAACGACATCGGCCACTACATCCGCCGCGGCAAGCTGTGGGAGGCGTTCGAGAGCGAACGGCGCGCGGTGCTGCTGATCGACGAGATCGACAAGGCCGACATCGAGTTCCCCAACGACCTGCTGCACGAACTCGACCGCATGGCCTTCGACGTGCACGAGACCGGCCAGACGGTGCGCGCGACGCAGCGGCCGGTCATCGTCATCACCTCCAACAACGAGAAGGAGCTGCCGGACGCGTTCCTGCGCCGCTGCTTCTTCCACTACATCGCCTTTCCCGATGCCGACACGCTGCGCAGGATCGTCGACGTGCATTTCCCCGACATCGACCGCGCCCTGGTGACCAACGCGCTGGGCGCGTTCTTCGACCTGCGCGAGGTGCCGGGCCTGAAGAAGAAACCGTCGACGTCGGAGCTGATCGACTGGCTGCGCCTGCTGATGGCCGACGAACTGGCCGCGCGCCAACTGGCCACCGCCGAGCCGTCGAAGATGCTGCCGCCGCTGGCCGGCGCGCTGCTGAAGAACGAACAGGACCTGCACCTGCTGGAGCGGCTGGCGTTCCTCGGCCGCCGCCAGGCCCGCTGAGCGCGGGCGACGCGACCGTGTTCCTGCGCCTGTTCCATGCGATGCGTGCCGAACGCGTGCCGGTCACCCCGCGCGAGTGGCTGGACCTGCTGCGCGCGCTGCAGGCCGGCGTCGCAGCGACCACGCCCGATGCGCTGCATGCGCTGGCGCGCACGGTGCTGGTCAAGGACGAGCGCCACTACGACCGATTCGACCGCGCGTTCGGCCGCTATCTGCAGGACGTCGCCGCCGCCTCGCCCGAGGCCCTGCAGGCGGCGATTCCCGACGACTGGTTGCGCGCCGCGTTCGGTCGCGAACTGAGCGAAGAGGACAAGGCGAAGCTGCAGCAGGTCGGTTCGCTGGATGAATTGATGAAACGGTTCGCCGAGCGCCTGTCCGAGCAGCACGGGCGCCACGAAGGCGGCAACCGCTGGATCGGCACCGGCGGCACCAGCCCGTTCGGCAACAGCGGCGTCCACCCCGGCGGCATCCGCGTCGGCGGCGACAGCCGCGGGCGCATGGCGGCCAAGGTCTGGGAGCAGCGCGGTTTCCGCGAACTCGACGGCGATGCGGAGCTGAGCCCGCGCAACCTGAAGATGGCGCTGCGGCGGCTGCGCCGGTTCGCGCGCGAGGGCGCGGCCGAGGAACTCGACCTCGACGGCACCATCGCCGCGACCGCGCGCGAGGGCGGCCTGCTCGACGTGCGCATGCGCCCGGAGCGGCGCAACGCCGTCAGCGTCGTGCTGCTGCTCGACGTCGGCGGCTCGATGGACGACCACGTGCACGCGGCCGAGGCCCTGTTCGGCGCCGCGCGCGCGGAGTTCAAGCGCCTCGAGCACTTCTATTTCCACAACTTCCTCTACGACGCGGTCTGGCGCGGCGCGCGCTTCGACCCGGCGGGCCGGGTGCCGACCTGGGACCTGCTGCACCGCTACCGCGCGGACCACCGCATCGTCATCGTCGGCGACGCGGCGATGCATCCCTGGGAAATCTCCCAGCCCGGCGGCGCGGTCGACACCTGGAACGAGGAGCCGGGCGCGGTCTGGTTCCAGCGCCTGTCCGCACGGTTCCCGCACCTGGTCTGGATCAACCCGCTGCCGCGCGAGCGCTGGGACTGGACGCCGTCGATCGCGATGGTGCGCGGCCTGGTCGAGGACCGCATGTTCCCGCTGACCCCGGACGGCATCGCCGCGGCGATGCAGCGGCTGACGCGCTGAGGGCAGGTGCGTCGGTGACGGGCGGCGCCGGCCGAACCTAAGACATCGTGGCGCAAGGGAATGCGCGCGAGGTTGCGCGCCGGCATCAGAACCGTGCCGTCATCTCCCGGATATCGCGCTCGATGCGCTGTGCGAATTGCCTGACGTCGGCCTCCACGGCGTCGAGTCGCTGCACCTGTCGCCAGAAATCGCAGGCGGCATGCGCCGCCCAGCGCCATGCGTCGACTTGGCCGGCGGGCGGGATCGGCACGGCGTAATCGCGGATCGCCACATGGCCCTGCGCGCCGGGACGCAGCCACATCGGCAGCATGTCGTAGGCCGGCGCGGCCCGTAGTGGCAGCGTGTCGGTCAGCACCAGTCCGGCATTGCCCAGGTGCATGTCGCTGTTGGCGATCAGCGCGCCGAACCAGTGCAGGCGCGACAACTGCGTGGCGGTTCCGGCATCGATCCAGCCGTCGGCCTCCAGTCGCCTGGCCAACTGCCACCACGGCAGCGATGCCTCGGCGAAGAATGCGGTGGCGATCGCCGACAGCGACACGAAGCCGCGCCGGCCGAGCACGTCGTCGCTGCGGTCGAAACGGCGCGATTCGAGGAAGACCTGCCCGTCGGCTTCGACCAATGCCGCCTGCGCGGCAGGCAGGCCGTGCGCGCTCAGCACCTGGCCCGCCAGCGCTTCGCAACGCAGCAGGCTGGCCCAGCGTCGCGCGGCGGCGCTGCTGCCGGCGATGCTGAACTTGACGATGGCCGCGTGGCGTCGGTCGCCCGCCTCGATGGTCGCGGTGAACTTGGCCTGCTCCCCACCCGGCGAGGAACCGGGCGGCTCGCCCTGCAGCACGTCGTCGGCCATGCGCGGATAGCGCACGGCGCGCTCGGCCATGGTCACGCGGTCGGGCGGATCCAGGCGTTCGCGCAATGCGCGTTCCAGCGCCGCATCGCCGAGGATCAGGTCGCCGGTCTGGGCGGAACCGCCATGCAGCAGCGCGGTGATGACATGGCCGGAATCCCAGCGCGCCAGGTCGCCGGGCAGCCGCAATGCATCCGCCATCCGGTGTGCATAGGTGCGGCCGAGGAAGCCGTTCGGACGCAGGTCGTCAAGAAACCATGGCACGTCGGGATAGATGCCCTGTTCGAAGGGCGGATGCAGCAGGCTGGCCGGCGGCAGGCTGGCCGGATGCGCCTCGCTGACGAACGCGAATTCACCACGGTCCAGCGCCAGCAGCATGCCCAGCGGTTGCACGCGCGCGTCGGCATCGAGCCTGTACAGCGGCCATTGCCATTCGCCGCGGATCGCGCGCGCAAGTGCGTACTGCGTGGCCCTGGCCTTGCCCAGACGGACCACGCCCGGCGTGGCAGCCACCGCGCGCGCCAAGGTCGGCCGGCTGATACCCAGTGCGGTCAGCAGGGTCGACGACGATTGACGGCCCTGATGCCGGAGACGGGCAAGCAGGGCATCGGCGGTCGGGACGGAGCCTGCGTGCATGGCAATACCCGAGGTGTAACGATTCCTGAAACGAATCTAGCAGATAGATCTATCTTAATCCACTGATTTTAATGATAAATTTTTCATGCATCCTGGATTAGTAGTCATTCAATGTAACGATTTTTGGAACATCGGGCCGACGGCAGGCGCCGCCCGGGTCCGTTACGCGGCCTGTCCCGCCAGCCGAGGTCAAGCCTTGGGCGCGACCAGCTGCCGGGCCGCGGTCACGATCGCCTCGATCCGCGCGGCGACGCGGTCGCGGTCGATCGCGTGGCCGAGGATCACGGTCTCGATGGTCAGGTGGGCCAGCAGGCTGTCGAACAGCAGCTCGGCCAGGGTGCCGTGCGGGATCGTTGCGGGCGTATCGCCGGTCGCACGCGCGTGGCGGTCGAGCAGGCGCGTGAGCAGGCGGTGCCAGACCTGCGGGCCGTGCCGGTACCAGGCCTCGCCGACGCCGGGCACGCCGGCACCGGCCACGACCAGCCGGTAGAACTCGACATGCCGCGGCGAGCCGACCACGTCGACCAGTTCCAGCAGGATCGCGCGCAGCGCATCGTCGAAACCGGGATGCTCGATGTCCAGCGTCGCCAGCCGGGCCAGGAATTCGTCGCACAGGTGGGCGATGCAGGCCGCGAACAGCGTCTGCTTGTCGCCGAAATTGCGGTACAGCGTGGCCTTGGAACCGCCGGCCGCGGCGACGACGGCATCCATCGAGGTGCCGTCGTAGCCGTTGGCGAGAAAGTGCTCGCAGGCCACCTGCAGCAGCCGCGCCCGCCGGACCCGGCCCCGCGCCGTCGAAGGCGGGGGATCGGTACGCAGCGGGGGCTGGGCCATTACTCTGCCGGGCGGGTCGCGGGGAGCGCGTACGCTATCACGTAGTCGCCGCGGTCCGGCGACTGGCGCGCCCCGCCGGCGGCGATCACCACGTACTGGCGGCCGGTCTTCGGCGAGACGTAGCTCATCGGCGTGGCCTGCGCGCCGACCGGCAGCCGGCCCTTCCACAGCTCGTCGCCGCTGGCGATGTCGAGTGCGCGCAGGTAGTAGTCCTGGGTGCCAGCATAGAACGCCAGGCCGCCGGCGGTGACCACGCCGCCGCCGAGCGTCGGCATGCCGACCTCGGCCGGAAAGCCGGGACGGATGCCATGCAGCTTGACGTCCCTGACCGAACCCGCCGGCCGCTCCCACAGCAGTTTGCGCGCCTGCAGGTCGATCGCCGCGAACACGCCCCACGGCGGTGCGTGGCAGGGCACGCCGAGCGGCGAGTTGAACGCGCGGTGGTCGATGACGAACGGGGTGCCGTCCATCGGGTAGGTGCTGCCGACGCCGTGGCCGGAGGTCAGCGCGGCGACGTCCACGTCCTCGCGCGGCTGCAGCTGGACCACCTGCGGCATGCGGATGTCGTTGAGGAACAGCGTGCCGGTGCGTTCCTCGACCGCGGCGCTGCCCCAGTTGAAGCCGCCGTAGTAGCCGGGGTAGATCAGCGTCGGGGTCAGGCTGGGCGCGGTGAACTCGCCGTGATAGTTGAGCTGGCGGAACGCGATGCGGCAGTACAGCTGGTCGAAGAACGTCGCGCCCCACATGTCGCGCTCGGTCAGCGGGTCGGCGCCCAGCGCCGGCATGCCGGTCGAGTAGGGCTGGGTCGGTGCGACCCAGTCGCCGGCCGCCACGTCCTGCGGCGCCGGCTTCTCCTCCACGTTGGCCAGCGGGGTGCCGTCGCGGCGGTCGAGCAGGAAGATCTGCCCGCGCTTGGTCAGCTGCACCAGCGCCGGGGTGGTCCCGCCGTCGCCGTCGGGCAGGTCCACCAGCGCCGGCTGCGCGGGCACGTCGTAGTCCCAGATGTCGTGGTGCACGGTCTGGAAGGTCCAGCGCTCGCGGCCGGTGGCGATGTCCAGCGCGACCACCGAGCTGGAGTACTTCTCGGTCAGCGGCGGGCGCACGCCGCCCCAGAAGTCGGGCTGCTGGTTGCCGGTGGGCAGGTAGACCAGGCCCAGCTCTGCATCGAACGCCGGGGTCGACCAGACGTTCGGGGTCGAGCGGGTATAGGTTTCGCCGTCGGGCGGCAGCTTGGTGATCGCCGGGTTGCCCAGGTCCCAGGCCCAGATCAGCGCGCCGGTGTCGGCGCTGAAGGCGCGGACCACGCCCGAGGGCTCGTCGGTGGAACGGCCGTCGAAGGTCCAGCCGCCGAGGATGATCAGGTTGTGGACCACGGTCGGGGCCGAGGTCAGGTAGTACCAGTAGACGTTGGGCTCGATGTCGCCCATGCCGACCGACAGGTCCACCGTGCCGCCGTTGCCGAAATCGGCGCAGGGCACGCCGGTGGCGGCGTCGAGCTGGATCAGGCGCGCGTCGATGGTGGTCATGACGATGCGCGCGGCGCAGGTGGCCGGCGCGGCCGATGTCGCGGCTGCGTCCGCGCGGGCCGCGCGGAACTCGGCATCCTCGGCGAAGGCGTAGGGCGCGGCGACCTCGCCCGGCGCGTAGTAGCCCAGGCCGCGGCAGCGGTTCCAGGTGCGGGTCTCGGCCGGTTTGGCGTCGTAGCGCCAGCGTTCCTCGCCGGTATCCACGTCCAGCGCGTAGACCTTGTTCTCCGGCGTGCAGGTGTAGAGCAGCTCGCCGACCTGCAGCGGGGTGTTCTGCTGTTCGGATGCGCCTTCGGCGAACTCGCCGGTGCGGTAGGTCCAGGCGACTTCGAGACCGGCCACGTTGTCGCGGTCGATCTGGGCGATGTCGACGTAGCGGGTGCCGGCCGGCGAGTTGCCGTAATGCTGCCAGCGCTCGGGCGAGGCGGTGACCTGCGCACCGGCGATCGGCTGCAGCGTGGCGTCGTTGCGGATCACCCCGTGCGGGCGGGTCATCGACCACAGGCCGACCACCGTGCCCAGCGCCAGCACGCCGGCCAGCGACCAGCTCGGGCCCTTGCCGCGGCCGCCACGCAGGCAGGGCTGCAGCAGCGCGGCGAAGAACGCCAGCACCAGGAACGGCGCCAGCCGCGGCACCAGCGGCCAGAACCGGGCACCGACTTCCCACAGCGACCAAAGCACGGTCGCCACGGTGGTGGCGGCCAGCAGCCAGGTCGCGACCGGCGCACGGCGGAAGTAGAAGAACCCGCTCACCGCCAGCGCCAGGCCGGCCAGCAGGTAGTACCAGGAGCCGCCCAGGGTGATCAGGTAGAGACCGCCGCCCAGCAGCGGCAGTCCGATCAGGATCAGCGCGGCGCCGAACAGGCGCAGCGGCCAATGGCCGGAACCGGCGCGCTCGGGCGCCGCGGAAACAGTGTTCATGTCGTCGGATCTCGGAAAAGGGGGCGCGACCACCGGAGAGCCTCGGGCGCGACGGCTGCCGGCTCGCGGGGCTGCCGGAATATAATACTGTACCGTTCAGTACGTTTGTGGGCCGGGTGATCAGACCCACGAACAGCAGGAGCGGCCCATGGCGCGACCGGCGTTTCGCGGCCATGGGCCGCTCCGACGATCCGTATTGGATTCGGTTCCTATCCGATTCCCGGGATTCGCCTGTCGTAGGTCGGGGCAACGCCCCCGACGCCGGGACGCCCGGCCAGCTCGCGTCGACGGATGCCCCGATACCTTGCGAATCCGGACGCCGTGCGCGTCGGCCGCGTGGGGCCGACCTACGCAACGCGCGCGTCTTTCCCGGATTTGGGCGAAGCGCCCGAAACTCGCGCGGCTCAGCGCCCGCGCGCGCGGGCGAAGGCGTCGGCCAGGGCGTTGTTGGCCGGCGGCGCGGACGCTGCCGGCTTGCCGCCGCCAGCCGGGCGACTGCCGCGAGGCCCGCCGGGACCGCGCGCGCCGCCACGGTCGTTGCCGCGCGCGTCGCGCGCCGGCTTCTCGCCGGGCATGTCGTCGAGCCGCCGGGTCAGGGCGATGCGCTTACGCGCCACGTCGACCTCCAGCACCTTGACCTTGACGATGTCGCCCGCCTTGACCACGTCGCGCGGGTCCTTGACGAAGGTGTCGGCCAGCGCCGAGATGTGCACCAGGCCGTCCTGGTGCACGCCGATGTCGACGAACGCGCCGAACGCGGCGACGTTGCTGACCACGCCCTCGAGGATCATGCCGACCTGCAGGTCCTTGATGTCCTCGACGCCGTCGGCGAACTGCGCGGCCTTGAACTCCGGGCGCGGGTCGCGGCCGGGCTTCTCCAGTTCCCTGAGGATGTCGCGCACCGTCGGCACGCCGAAGCGCTCGTCGGTGAACTGCTCGGGCCGGAGCGAACGCACGAAGGCGCCGTCGCCGACGATCTGCTTCACGTCGCGGCCGCTGCTGCCTGCGATGCGCTCGACCACCGGGTAGGCCTCCGGGTGCACCGAGGATGCGTCCAGCGGCTCGTCGCCGTCGGCGATGCGCAAAAAGCCCGCGCATTGCTCGAAGGTCTTCTCGCCCAGGCGCGGGACCTTCAGCAGATCCTTGCGGCGCTTGAACGGGCCGTTCGCGTCGCGGTGCACGACGATGTTCTCGGCGACGCCCGCCGATAGGCCCGCCACCCGGGCCAGCAGCGCGCCGGAGGCGGTATTGACGAACACGCCGACCGCGTTGACGCAGTCCTCGACCCGCGCATCGAGCGCGCGCGCCAGCCGGTACTGGTCGACGTCGTGCTGGTACTGGCCCACGCCGATCGCCTTGGGCTCGATCTTGACCAGTTCGGCCAGCGGGTCCTGCAGCCGGCGCGCGATCGACACCGCGCCGCGCAGCGACACGTCGAGGCCGGGGAACTCCTTCGCGGCCAGTTCCGAGGCCGAATACACCGACGCGCCGGCCTCGCTGACGACGATCTTCTGGATCCTGCGTTCCGGCAGCAGCTTGAGCAGGTCGGCCGCAAGCTTGTCGGTCTCGCGCGAGGCAGTGCCGTTGCCGATGGCGATCAGTTCCACGCCGTGCTGCAGGCACAGTGCGCGCAGCGCGTGCAGCGACGGGTCCCACTGGCGGCGCGGCTCGTGCGGGTAGATGGTGTCGGTGGCGACCAGCTTGCCGGTCGCATCGACCACCGCGACCTTGCAGCCGGTGCGGATGCCCGGGTCGAGGCCCAGCACGACCTTCGGCCCCGCCGGCGCGGCCAGCAGCAGGTCCTTGAGGTTGTCGCCGAACACGGTGATCGCCTCGGCCTCGGCCTTCTCGCGCGCCTGCGCGAACAGGTCGATCATCAGGTGCAGGTGCAGCTTCGCCCGCCAGGTCAGGCGGCAGGCGTTGCGCAGCCAGGCGTCGGCGGCGCGTCCGCGGTCGGCGATGCCGGCGTGCAGGGCGATGCGGCCTTCGGCGTAGGCGTTGCCCTGCTCGACGTCGGCGCCGGGGTCGAGCTCCAGGGTCAGGAATTCCTCGCGGCGGCCCCGGAACAGGGCCAGCAGGCGGTGCGAGGGAATCCTCGCCAGCGGCTCGGCATGGTCGAAGTAGTCGCGGAACTTCTCGCCCGCGGCTTCCTTGCCTTCGACCACCTTCGCCCGGATCACGCCATTGCCTTCGAGCCAGCCACGCAGCTCGCCGAGCAGCGCGGCGTCCTCGCCCCAGCGCTCCATCAGGATCGCGCGCGCGCCTTCCAGCGCGGCCCTGGCGTCGGCGACGCCTTTCTCCGTATCGACGAAACCGGCGGCGAATTCCTCGGGAACGCGCGTCGGGTCTTCCAGCAGGCCGTCGGCCAGAGGTTCCAGCCCGGCCTCGCGCGCGATCTGCGCGCGCGTGCGGCGCTTGGGCTTGTACGGCAGGTACAGGTCCTCCAGCCGCGCCTTGCTGTCGGCGGCCGCGATGTCGGCGCGCAGCGCGTCGGTCAGCTTGCCCTGCTCGTCGATGCTCGACAGGATCGCCGCGCGGCGGTCCTCGAGCTCGCGCAGGTAGGTCAGGCGCACTTCGAGGTTGCGCAGCTGGGTGTCGTCGAGTCCGCCGGTGACTTCCTTGCGGTAGCGCGCGATGAACGGCACGGTCGCGCCCTCGTCGAGCAGTGCGATCGCGGCGACCGCCTGCGCGGGCTGGGCGCCGATCTCGGCGGCGATGGTCTCGGCGATCCTGCGTGCCAGTGCTGCGTCGTTGTGCATCGTGTCCAGTCGAGTCGCGGCCGGAATGCCGCGCGCGGATTGTCGCCGCCGGGTCCGGCCAGCGGAACCCGTTGACAAGCCGCGCCGCAGCGCACAGGCAGCGCCGTTGCCGGGATCGTGCGGGCCGTCAGTCGCTTGGCGGGCGCCGCCGCCATGGCAGCGGGATCGCGAACAGCATCAGCGCGACGTAGGCGAGCCGGCTCGACCAGCTCTCGCGGTTCGGCGCGACGTCCGCGTCCGTGGCCGGGTCGTCGTCGGCCTCGTCGGCCGGCAGGCGGAACTCGCCGGCATCGAGCCGCCGGATGACCTCGCGCGCATGCGCCAGCTGGTCGTCGCGGACGTGCAGCTTCACGCCGCCGATCGCCAGCCGCCATTCCCAGTTCGCCAGCGCCATGTGCTGGTCGCCCAGGTGCACGTCGATGCCCTCGGCCTGCAGCAGGCCGGCGGCGATCTGGGCCTCGAGGGGATCGGCATAGCGGGCGACGATGACGGTCATGGCGGATCGCGTGGCGGAACCTGCGGACAGGGTAACCTTCGTCCATGGATCCGACCGTCGACACCGCACGCCGCCGTCCCGTCCGCCGCCTGGCGGCCCTCGCCTGCGCCTCGCTGCTGCTGGCCGCTGCCGGCTGCGGCCGCGATGCCGGCGACACCGGCGCCGCGCCGGTCGCCGCCCGCGCCACGGCCACGCCCGAAGCGGCGAGCCAGCTGCTCGACTGGGCGCTGCCCGCGGTCGAGGCCGGATCGGCGACGCCCGACCTGTCGCGCGCGCCGGACGGCAGCCTGCTGCTGGGCTGGATCAACTCGCGCCAGGGCCGCCGCCACGTGTTCCAGTTCTCGCGCTTCGACCCCGCGCAGCAGCGCTGGCGTACCGCGCCGGCGACGATCGCGATCGGCAACCGCATGTTCGTCAACTGGGCCGACACGCCGCACATGGCGGCGACGCCCGATGGTGCGCTGTGGGCGCACTGGCTGCAGAAGAGCGGCGATGCCCCGTATGCCTACGACATCGCGCTGGTGCGTTCGCGCGACGGCGGCGCGAACTGGGGCAGTCCGGTGGTGCCGCACGACGACGGCACGCCGACCGAACACGGTTTCGTGTCGATGTGGGCGCAGGGCGGCGACGGCAGCATCGGGCTGGCCTGGCTCGACGGGCGCAACACCGGCGCTGCCACCGGCCACGACGGGCACGATGCCGCGGGTGGCGATCCGCATGGCGGCGGCGGGCCGATGACGCTGCGCGCGGCGGTGTTCGACGCCAACCTGCGCCGCACCGCCGACCACGAGATCGACGCCAGCGTCTGCGACTGCTGCCAGACCGCCGCGGCGGTCACCGCGCGCGGCCCGGTCGTCGTCTACCGGGGCCGCAGCGACGCCGAGATCCGCGACATCCTGCTCACGCGCTTCGACGGTGCCGCATGGACCGCACCCGCCGTCGTCCATGCCGACAACTGGACGATGCCGGCCTGCCCGGTCAACGGCCCGGACGTCGCCGCCGACGGCGACGCGCTCCTGGTCGGCTGGTACAGCGCGCCGGCCGGCACGCCGCTCGTGCAACTGGCGCGCAGCGACGACGCCGGCGACGCGTTCGCCGCGCCGGTCGTGCTCGACAGCGGCGAGGCCGTGCAGGGGCGGGTCGCGGTGGCGCTCGACGCGCAGCAGGCCTGGGCGCTGTGGCTGCGCGAGGAGGCCGGCGTGCAGACATTGTGGCTGTCGCGCCGCAGCCCGGACCTGGCCACCGAGTACGAGCGCATCGAGGTCGCCACGCTGCAGGGCCGCGGCCGCGCGACCGGGTTCCCGCAGCTGCAGGTCGTCGATGGCCAGGGCTACGTGGTCTGGACCGACGTCGTCGACGGCGCGCCGCAGCTGCGCGGCGCGCGGATCGTGCGCTGAGCGCAGGCGACGCAGTCTTCTCCAGCGGTCTTCCGGAACGGAATTCCCGCAGCCGCGCCTGCAGTGCGGCGATACCGCCGGAAGCCGGCGGCACGGCCTGCCGTCCGGCCCGGAACGCTACAGCGCCGCACCGCCGAACTTGTGGGTGTACTGCAGGTAGAAGCTGCGGCCCTCGGTGTCGAACCAGGCGATGTCGTAGTACGGATAGCCGGTGTAGGTCGCGTCGTAGGGCGGCATCTTGTCGAACAGGTTGACCACCGACAGCGACAGCCTGGCGTGGTCGTTGAAGCGGTACTGGACGTTGGCGTTGTAGCGGTAGGTGGCCGGCAGCCAGGGGTCGGTGCCGTCGTCGGGCGACCAGATCTCGTAGTAGGAATCGTCGTTGGGCAGCCGCCCCAGGCGCCGGCCCTGGATCGAGGCCGACCAGTCGGCGTTCTCCCACGACACGCGCAGGCTGGACTTGGTGCGCGGGATGTCGTGGCCGCTGTTGATCGCGAACGCATCCTCGGTCGCGACGTCGGCGTAGGGCTGGATCTCGTGGGTGCGCACCCAGGTGTGGCCGGCGGCGAGGCGGAAGGTGCCGATGCCGGTCTCCCAGCGCAGGTTGGCGCTGGCGTCGATGCCGTTGGTGCGTTCGCGGGCGATGTTGATCGGGTCGACGTGCACGCCGTACAGGCTGCCGTCGGCCAGGCGGGTGACCCGGCCGACCATGTCGATGCAGGTCTCGGATGCGGGATCGGCGGTGCCGAGGCGGCAGTCGCGTTCCCAGCGCATCACCTCGTCCACGCGCAGGTCCTGCACCTGGTCGCGCATGTCGATGCTGAAGTAGTCGACCGCGACGTCGAACCACGGGACCGGCGACCACACCGTGCCGGCGGTCCATGAATCGCTGGTCTCCGGGTTCAGCTCGCGGTTGCCGGCGCGGCTGCGGATGATGCCCTCGCGGCTGTAGCTGCAGTCGTCGATGGACTCGCCCGGTTCCTCGGTCGCGCAGCGGTAGTAGTCGTCGACGCTGGTCTCGTCGTTGCCGGGACCGGCGAACACGTAGTGCAGGTCCGGCGCGCGGAACGCGGTGCCGTAGGAGCCGCGCACCAGCAGGCTGTCGAGCGGCCGCCATTCCACGCCGGTGCTCCAGGTGAAGCGGCCCGGGTCGCGGCCGGCGAAGCGGTACTGGTCGTAGCGGCCGGCGGCACTGAGGTTCAGCGTCTCGTGCAGCGGCATCCGCAGTTCGCCGGCCAGTGCCCAGCGGTTGCGGCTGCCTTTGCCGTCGGAGTCCTTCCAGCTGTAGTAGTAGTACTCCGTCGCCAGCGGGTCCGGGCGCAGGTCGTAGGACTGGTGGCCGAGCTCGGCGGTCGCGGCGAAGCCGGCCGCGCCGCCGGGCAGGGTGAACAGCTCGCCCTGGGTCAGGGTCAGGGCCAGGGTCTGGCTCTCGGACTGCGGGTGGTAGGTGGTGCGGGCGAAGATGCTGTCGTATTCGGCGCGGGTCAGCGGCGTGTACAGGCGCGCGTGCGGGGCGTCGAAGATCGGGTAGGCGACGCCGCGGAAGACGTGCTCGCCCGGCAGCTGCTCGCCGAGGAACAGCGCATTGGCGCGCGCGGCGACGATCTGTGGCCAGCTGATCTCGGCCTTGTACTGCGAATGGCCCAGCGCCAGCTCGTAGTCCCAGTCGCCGGGCAGGGTACCGGTCAGTCCGGTGGTGACGCCGAAGGTCTTCTGCACCGTCTCGACCATGCCGGTGCCGAGGCCGCCCATCTCCTCGCGGGTGAACTGGCGTTGCCAGTACTCGATCTGGTCGGTCGCCTGGTTGAAGAAATAGCCTTCCTCGTTGCCGTCGGCGGTCATCAGCGACCAGCTGCGCGGCCCGCGGAACATCGACACCTCGTGGCGGCCCAGCTGCACGTCGGCGAACCACTCGCTGCCGCCGTCGAAGCGGTACTGCATCGACGCGTAGGCGTTGAGGCCGTCGCGCCTGCTGATCACCGAGCGGTAGGCCACCGAGCGGTCGCTGCCGCAGTAGTAGCCGTAGCGGTTGCGGTAGGCGTGCTGCACGCTGCCTTCGTTGAGATGGCCCAGCGCCGCGCAGGTGTCCGCGCCCGGGTCGATGTAGTCGTCCCACCAGTCGGTGACCAGGAACGTGCGCGAGGGCAGCCGGGAGTTGGTGGTCGGCGCATCGAACGTGGAGTCCTGCTGCGCGCGCTCGTAGCCCCACAGCGGGTCCTGGCGGCGGTATTCGAGCCCGCCGACGATGTTGAACGCGCCGCGCGACAGGCCGCTGGACAGGTTGAGCCGGTGCGACTGCGCATCGCCGCGTTCGGTCTGGCCGTAGCGGTAGTCGACGGTGGTGCCGTCGGCCTGGCGCTTGAGGATGAAGTTGACCACGCCGGCGATCGCGTCCGAGCCGTAGATCGCCGAGGCGCTGCCGGTCAGCACCTCGATGCGCTCGATCATGCCCAGCGGCAGGCTGGAGATGTCGGTGAAGTTGCTGCGCCCGCCGAACGGCAGCGGGAAGTCGGCGATGCGGCGGCCGTTGACCAGCACCAGGGTGTGGTTGGGGCCGAGCGCGCGCAGGTCCACCTGCTGGGCGCCGGGCGAGAAATCCGAGCCGCCGGCCGACTGCTCGCTCTGGGTCTGGCCACCGTTCTGGGTCAGCGACTGCATCACGTCGGGCACGCTGGTGAAGCCGCCGGCGGCGATGTCCTGCGCGGTCATCACGGTGATCGGCGCCGGGCCTTCGACCTGGGCGCGCGGGATGCGCGAGCCGGTGACCTGCAGGGTCTGCAGTTCGGTGACCGGTGCGGGTTCCGCGGCCGGCGGCGGCGCCGCCGCCGGCCGTGCCACCGGCGTCGTCGCACCGGCCTGCGCCAGCACCGGCCGCTGCACGATGACCACGGCGTTGTCGCCGTCGTGGCGCGCGTCGAATCCGGTGCCGCGCAGCAGTTGCGCCAGCGCCTCGCGCGGCGGCAGCCGGCCCTGCACGCCGGCGGTGCGCACGCCGCGCAGCTGGTCCGCGCGATAGACCAGCTGCACGTCCGCCTGCCGCGCGTAGGCGTCCAGCGCCGTGGCCAGGTCGCCGGCCGGAATCTGCAGGGCATTGCCCTGCAGCGCGCCGGGCTGCGGCGACGCAGCGGCCGGGGAGCGCGGCGCCTGCGCCTGGGCGTGGAGTGCGAGCGAACAGGCAGCGGCCAACAGCGCGGTGCACAGCGGGCGGAGCGGTCTCATGCGGTCTTCCCCTGTGGGCGTGCGGACGACGCCCGTTACAGATTCAAGACGAACGACGCGTGCAAATCCCTCCGTCGCCTGACGTGCCTCTCGATGGCGGCGGCGATGCCGGACCCGACGCTCAGGGCGAATGCAGCACGATCCGGTCCGCCGCGTACTCGGCGCGGACCGGGAATCCCTGTTCGAGCAGGCGTACGAAGCTGTCGGCATTGGCCCAGCGGAAGGTGCCGCCGATCCGCAGTTCGCCGACCTCGGGGTCGGCGATCAGGATCTGGCGCGGGTTGTGCCGGTTGAACTCGGCCGCGGCCTCGCGCAGCGGCGTGTCGCGGAACACCAGCAGGCCGTTGCGCCAGTCGAGCAGTTGCGCGGCCTCGGTCAGCGGCAGCGTGCGCACGCGCACGTCGTCGGGACGGACCACGGCGACGCTGCCGGCCGGCAGCAGCACCGATGGCCGGTGCCCGCCTATGCCGGCGGCCGGCTCCAGCCGCACCGTGCCCTCGGTGACCACCACCCGCAGGCCGCTGTCCTCGCGGCGCACCGAGAACCGCGTGCCGACCGCGACCACCCGGTGCGCGCTGGCCTCGACGACGAACGGGCGCGAAGGATCCCTGGCCGCGTCGAAGATCGCCTCGCCGCGCGCGAGCCCGATCCGGCGCGCACGCCGCGACAGCCGCACGGTGATGTCGCTGTCGCCGGCCAGCGTGGTCTGCGAGCCGTCCGCCAGCGCCAGCGTGCGCACGCTGCCGGGCCGGCTGTCGTAGTGCCGGCTGTCGACCGGCATGCCCGAATGCCAGAACCCGACCGCGGCGATGGCCAGCATGCCGGCCAGCGCCGCTGCCGCGCGGACCGGCGCACGCCGCGGGCGCGACGCGGCGCGCACGGAGGCGCGTGAGGCAAAGCGGACATCGCGCAGGTCCGGACCCGCGGGCGGCGCCGGCGTCTCCGCCGATGGTGATGCCCAGTGGCCGCGCGGCGGTGGCAGCGGCCCGCGCCAGCCCGCGCCCAGCGCCTGCAGGCGGCCGGCCTGGGTCCACGCCGCCTGCAGCCGCAGCAACGCCACCCGGTGGGCGACGTCGGCCGCCAGCCAGGCCTCCAGCGCCGCGTCGTCGTCGGCGTTCCAGTCGCCGCCGTCGCGCCGTGCCAGCCAGTCGGCCGCCGCGCGTTCGACCGCGTCGGCGCCGATGGCCGGGTCAGTCGGTGTGTCGCGTCCCATCGGCCGGCTCCATGTCCATGTCCATGTCCCTGGGCGCGCTGTCCCTGTCCGCCGCGGCGTCGCCGCCCAGCAGTTGCGCCGCCATCAGCCGCATGCCCTTGGCGATCTGCTTCTCCACCGTCTTCTCGCTGATGCCAAGCCGCATCGCGACCTCCTTCTGGGACAGTTCCTCGACCCGGCGCAGCCACACCACCTCGCGGCAGCGGTCCGGCAACCGGTCCAGCGCTTCGGCAAGCCGCATCAGCGCCTGCCGCCCGCCGCACCAGCGTTCCGGCGAGACGTCATCTATGAGGACGTGCGAGTGCTCGAAATCACCCATCGGTTCGATCGACACGACCCGCAGCCGGCGCGCGCGGTCGGCCAGCAGGTGGCGCGCGGTGGTGAACAGGAAGGCGCGCGGCTGTTGCGGCAGCGCCTGTCCGGCGGCGCGGTAGACGCGCGCATAGACCTCCTGGCGCAGGTCGTGCAGTTCGTCGCGATGCGGCCAGTGACGCGCCAGGTAATGCAGCAGCGCCGCCTCGTGCACGAGGATCTCGTGGGTGAACCAGGCATCGAGCGCGGCGGACATCCCTGCACCTTACCGGAACCCGGCGCCGCGCCGGCGATGCTCGACGGGAGGGAAACCACGCCGCCGCTCGTCGTGTGACCATGACGCCCTTGCGGGCAATCCGGGGAAGCGGCGCGATGAAGACGACGGTGTGGCTGGCGATGGTGGTGTGGCTGCTGCTGGGCGCGGTGCCGGGAGATCCGGCGCGGGCGGCCGACGTGCAGCGGCACGTGATCGGCGATCCGCAGGCGCCGACGCCGGGCACGCCGGCGCCGGGCCTGCTGCTGATGGGCGGCGGCGACCGCAACACCGGCGCGCTGCGCTGGTTCCTCGACAAGGCCGGCAACGGCCACGTCGTGGTGCTGCGCGCCTCGTTCGGCGGCGAGATCGGCGAGGAGTTCTACAACGACGTCGGTGGCGTCGCCTCGGTGGAGACCTTCGTGTTCTCCGGTCGCGCCGCCGCCAGCGACCCCGCGGTGCTGGCCAGCCTGGCCAAGGCCGACGGCATCTTCATCGCCGGCGGCGACCAGTCCAACTACGTGCGTTTCTGGAAGGACACGCCGCTGGCTGCGGCGCTGGATGCGCACGTGCGCGCCGGCAAGCCGCTGGGCGGTACCAGTGCCGGGCTGGCGATCCTCGGCGAGTTCCTCTACGGGGCCAGCGACGGCGGCAGCCTGCGCAGCCGCGCGGCGCTGGCCGATCCGCTGGGCCCGGCCAACACCATCGAGCGCGACTTCCTGCACATCGACCTGTTGCGCGGAGTGGTCACCGATACCCACTTCAAGGAGCGCGAGCGCCTCGGCCGGCTGCTGGCCTTCGTCGCCAGGGCCGAGACCCTGGCCGGCGGCCGCGCGCTGCTCGGCCTCGGCGTCGACGAGGACGCGGCGCTGGCGGTCGAGGCCGACGGCAGTGCGCGGATCCACGCCACCCATCCCGACGGTGGGGCCACCGTGGTGCGCGGCGGCTTCGGCGAAGCGCAGCAGGCCGGGCGACCGCTGCAGCTGGCGCGCGTGGACACGACGATCGTCGGCACCGGCTCGGTGCTGCACCTGCCCGACGGGCGGGTCGAGAACCCGGCGGCCAGGCACAGCTACGCGGTCGAGAAGGGCCGGCTGCGGGAACTGGGCGACACCGCCGACCGGCGCGTGGTGCTGGCGATCCACGGCGGCGCCGGGGTCGAGCGCGGCGACCTGTCGGACGCGGAACTGGCCGACGCCCGCGCCGCGCTGGGCGAGGCGCTGCGCGCCGGGCATGCGCGCCTGCAGGCCGGCGCGCCGGCGCTCGATGCGGTGACCGCGGCGATCACCGTGCTCGAGGACGCGCCGATGTTCAACGCCGCGCGCGGGGCGGTGTTCACCCACGACGGCCGCAACGAACTCGACGCCTCGGTGATGACCGGCATCGACGGCCGTGCCGGCGCGGTCGCCGGCGTGCGCCGGGTCCGCAACCCGGTGCTGCTGGCGCGCGCGGTGATGGCGCACTCGCGCCACGTGATGATGGTCGGCGACGGCGCCGAGGCCTTCGCCGCCGAACAGGGCATCGAACTCGTGGACCCGGGGTACTTCCGCACCGAGAAGCGCTGGCAGCAGCTGCAGCGCGCGCTGCGCGCCGAGCAGGAGGCCGGGCGGCAGGCGCGCGCCGGGCACGCGGTCTCGGCGCAGCCGGGCCAGTACTTCGGCACCGTGGGCGCGGTCGCGCTCGACGCAGACGGCACGCTGGCGGCCGGGACCTCGACCGGCGGCATGACCAACAAGCGCTACGGCCGCGTCGGCGATTCGCCGATCATCGGCGCCGGCACTTGGGCCGATGCCGCATGCGCGGTGTCGGGTACCGGCTGGGGCGAGTTCTACATCCGCACCGCGGCCGCGCACGCGATCTGCGCGCGCGTGCGCCTGCGCGGCGAGGACGTCGCCAGCGCCGCCGATGCGGTCATCAACCGCGAGATCCCGGGCATGGGCGGCGACGGCGGCGCGATCGCGATCGACGTGCACGGCCGGGTCGCGTTCCCCTTCAATACCCCGGGCATGTACCGCGGCTGGATCGGCGCCGACGGCGTGCCGCATGTGGCGGTGTTCGACGACGACCCGCTGCCGCTGCCGGAACGCTGAGCGCCGGGGCGCGGGGCGGGCGCGGACTCAGCGTTCGCGCCGCCAGTTCACCGAGCCGCGGCTCTCCAGCGTGCTCGATTCGATCTCGACGTCGAAGCCGCGCGAGAGCATGTACTTCAGCGTCAGCACCTGGCCGGTGCCCAGCAGCGACACGCCGAAGCCGACGTACAGCCGCGGCGAGATCTGCTTGCCGACGCCGAGCACGCTGCCGCCGAGCGCGCGCGAGTCGCTGATGCCGGCCTCGTCGAGGCCGATCCTGCTGCCGATCTGCGAGGCCAGCAGGCTGCCGCCGGCATTGAGCGCGGCCGCGGCGGCATCGATCTGCTGGCCCTCGGCGCTGGTCAGGCTGGAGGTCGAGCGCCCCAGCGCGAGGTACGACAGCGCCTGCGAGTTGTCGCTGGCCGGGTCGGTCCAGACGTTGACCTGCGGCGCCGAGGCGCGTCCGCTGACGTCGACGCCGGCGGTGATGTCCTCGGCCTCGATGCGGCGTTCGGCGCGGATGTCCAGGATCGGGTCGGACACCGGGCCGTTGGAGAACGTCAGGTTGCCGCGGGTCACGCGCAGTTCCTGGCCGTAGGCCTTGTACTTGCCGGCGACCTCGAGCCGGCCGCTGCCGGTCATCTCGCGCCCGGGCACCGCGCGCACGCGCAGGTTGCCGCCGAGCATGCCGTCGAAGCCGAAGCCGCGCAGCGCGACGGCATCGCCCATCCGCAGGGTCAGGTCCAGCTCCAGCGGCGAGGCGGCGCTGGCGTCGGGGTCGACCGGATCGAGCACGACCACGTCCGGCGAGGCCGACACGCCCTCGCTGAGCCGTTCCAGGTCCAGCAGCGCGATGGGCACGGCGACGGTGCCGGTCACGTTGAGCGGCTGCCGCGCGGCGTAGCGCACGGTGATGTCGGGGTCGGCGATCACGTGCAGGTCGCTGGTGTCGGAGACCGTCACGTTCTCGCCGCGCAGGTTGAGCACCAGCGGAGTGTCGTCGCCCTGCCAGCCGAGCGTGCCGTCGACGTTGAGGGTGCCTTCGCCCGAGCGCAGGCTGCCGGCGATGCGCGCGGTGCCGTCGGGCAGGGCATCCAGCGCGACGTTGCCGTCCTCGAGCGCGATCGCCAGCGACGGCAGCTCGGTCGCGAAATCGCTCAGCCGCGCCTGGCCGCCGATCGTCGGCTGTGCGCGGGTGCCGCCCAGGCTGATGTTGGCGGTCAGGCGGCCGGTCGGTTCGACGATGTCCGGCGAGAACAGCTCGACGAAGGTCAGGTCCTCGACATTGGCGACCAGCGTGCCCGCCAGCGGCGAGTACGCGTCCCAGCCGTTGCTGACCTCGGCACGGATGCGCCCGGCCTCGTTGAGCGTGGTGCTCAGCGTCGCACTGAGGCGGCTCGCGTCGAACTCGGCATCGAATACCAGGTCCTCGTAGCTGAGGATCTCGTTGCGGGCGCGTTCTGCGGTGCGCACGCCGCCGGTCGCCGAGCTGATGCGCGCGCTGCCGGCGAAGCCGTTGCCGACCGGACGCGCGCTGCCCTCGATCGCGATCTCGCCGCGCAGCGCGAACGGACGGCCGCCATCCTGTTCCGGCAGGTAGGGCGTGGCCAGCGACAGCGGCAGGCCGCTGCCGGCGATCGAGACGCCGCGCTGCGGCCAGTCGGCACTGGCGCACAGCGAGCCGCCGCCGCTGGAGGTGAAGCAGCTCTCGCCCAGCGTGTAGCGTGTCCCGATCTGGCGGAACTGCGCCGGCGCCTGCAGCGCCCAGCTGGCGCCGGTCGCCGGCGCCAGCCGCAGGGTCGACAGCGTGCCCTGCCAGTTGTCGTTGCGGCGCTCGGCGCTGCCGTCGAGCTGCAGGCTGCCGATCTCGCCACGCGCGCTGGCATCGAGCTGCAGCTTCTCGACCGCGCCGCGCGCGGCCAGCCGCACCTCGTCGAGCGCGACGCCGGCGTTGACGCCGGTCGCGACGACATCGAGCGTTCCGCTGTCGCTGCGCCACGGCAGCCGGCCCTGGATCCGCGCGCTGGCGGCCTGGTAGTCGCCGTAGCGCAGGTCGCTGCCGGTCAGGTCGGCGGCGACGTCGGGCGCGGTGCGCGGGCCGGTCACGCGCAGCGTGCCGCGCAGCACGCCGCCGGCGTCGGGCAGGAAGTCGGCCAGCTGCAGCGGGGCCAGGCTGGCGTCGATGTCGAGGGTGTCGGTGACCGTCGCGGTCGCATCGACCCGGCTGCCGCCGAGCGACAGCGAGACCTCGGCATCGAAATCGCTGCGGCCGGCCTCGCCCGCGTCGCTGGCCGCGCCGTGCAGCGCGAACGTCGCGCGGCCGTCGAGCCGGCGTCCGCGCAGGGTGCCGCCGAGATCGCTGGCCTCGGCGGTGATCTCCAGGCCGCCGTCGTCGCGGGTGCTGCCGGTGCTGGCCAGGGTGCCGTCGACCGCGCCCTTCCAGTCGCGGGCGAAATAGCCCGGATCGAAGCCGGCCAGCGCCGCGTCGACGTCCCACTGCAATGCCGGCGCCCAGGCGACCTCGCCGGTCGCGTCGAGGGTGCCGGTGGGCATGGTCACGCGCGCGGTCTGCAGGCGCATGCGTTCGCTGTCGCCGCGGCCGTCGAAATCGACGCTGGCCTGCAGGGTGTCGCGCTCGATCGTCGCCTTGCCGATCGCCGCCCACGCCGCGCTGCGCCCGGCGAAGCCCAGGTCGGCATCGGCGCTGATCGGCGGCGCCGGCTCGGCGGCGTCGGGATCGGCGCCGAACTGCAGGCCGCGCGCGTTGACCGCGAAGCGGAAGCGCACGTCCTCGGGCGTACTGAAATCGGCGTTGCCGCGCGCGGTGACGCGGCCGTCGAAGATGTCGAGCACCAGCGGTTCGACCTCGAGCACCTGTTCCTCGATGCGGATCCTGGACGGCTGCAGCACCGCCGACAGGCCGCCGTCCTCCGGCGCGCCCATCGCGAAGCGGCCCTGCAGCGTCGCGCTGCCGCCGACGCCGTCGGCCGTGAGGTCGAACGCGAGCGGCGTGCCGGGCTCGCCGCTGCCGGCCAGCAGGCCGGGATCGAGCGCGCTGGTGTTCGCGCGCAGCGCCCAGCCGGGCCGGTCGCGGCCGCGCAGCGTCGCCACCACGCGCAGCGGCTCGGGCGCGTGGCCGACGACGGCGACGTCCAGCGACGACAGGTCGCCGCGCGCGACCAGCCCGATCCGCGGCCGGGTGCGGCCGAGGGGCGCCGGCATCAGCGCGCTGGCAGTCAGGTCCATGCGGTAGTCGTCGTCGGGCGCGTAGACGCCATGCGCGGTGAAGCGGCCGCGGTCGCTGTCGACGACGATGTTCTCCAGTTGCAGCTCGCCCTGCTGCGCGTCGATGCCGCCGCGCAGGGTGTGGATGTCGATCAGGCCTTCGCCCATGCGCTCGACGCGGAAGCCGTCGATGCGGATGGTGTCGGCCTGCAGCGACAGCGGCAGGTCGATTCGCGGCAGCGATTCGGGCCAGCGCGGCAGCTCGAACGGCGTGTCCACCGGCGGCGGCAGCGCCAGCACCGCGTTGTCGATGTCGAGCACGTCCAGGCGCAGGCGGCGGCCGATCAGCGGCAGGATCGCCGGGTCGATCGTCACCCGCTCCGCGGCGAACGACAGCACCGTCGGCTCGTCGCAGTCGCCATAGGCGACCGGCTCGCCGTCGACGTCCGGGCATCCGCGCTGCACGTAGCGCACGTCGTACATGGTCAGCGGGCCCGACGCCGGGCCTTCGGCGCTGCCCCAGGTCAGTTCGGTGCCGGCGGGCAGGCGCATCGCGACCTGCCCCAGCAGGAAGTCGCGGCCGCCGAGGGTCATCAGCAGCCACCACACCAGCACCACCACCAGGACGGCGAGCAGGACCATGCCGAGCGCGCTGCGCACCGCCAGCTTGCGCAGGCGCGCGCGCCGGCGTGCGCGCAGCTCGGCGATGCGCGCCTCGCGCGCTTCGGGGCTCAGGTCGTCGGAAACGTGCTGGCGACGGAAGGCCATGTCAGAACTCCGCGCCGATCGACAGGCCGATGGTGAACGGCGAGTCGGGATTGTCGAGGCCGCGCGCGATGTCGAGCTTCAGCGGGCCCACCGGGGTGATGTAGCGCACGCCGACGCCGACGCCGGTGCGCCATTCCGGCGAGCCGCCGTCGAAGGCGTCGCCGCCGTCGACGAACACCGCCGCGCCGATCGAGCGGGTGAAGTAGCGCTCGAACTCCACGCTGGCGGTGACCACGTTCTTGGCGCCCAGCGCATAGGCCTTGCGGCCCTCGCTGGCCGGCAGCCGCGGGCCGACCTCGCGCCAGTCGTAGCCGCGGATGCTGCGGTCGCCGCCGGCATAGAAGCGCAGGCTCGGCGGCATCGCCACCAGCGCGTCGGTGAAGGTATGGCCGAGCTCGCCGCGCACGATCAGGCGGTTGGCCTCGCCGATGCCGCGGAACCAGCTGGCGCGGGCGTGGATCTGCGAGAACGTGGCGTCCGAGCCCGCCCCCTCGATGCCGCCGCGCAGCGTCACCGAGCCGCCGATGCCGGCACGCGGGAACAGGCGGTCGTCGACATCGATGTATTCGGCGCGCAGCGACGGGTAGGCGAACGTCGCGTAGCGGTACAGCGGGCCGGCGTCGGGATCGCTCTGGTCGGCCTCGTAGGCCCAGCGCTCGCGCAGCACGTGCATCGAGGCGACGAGGTTGAGGAACTGGTTGTACTGGCCGCTGCGGCTGGCGACGAATTCGATCCGGCGCGAGTCGATGTAGTCGGTCTGCTCGTCGGAGGCCTGCAGGCTGGCGGTATACCAGCCGTCGAGCCAGGCGAACGCCGGGATGCGGTACTGCAGGGTCAGGGTCTTGCGCTTCTGCGCATAGTCCAGCTGCGCCAGCGCCTTGTGCCCGCGCATGTTGACGTAGCGGCGCTCGACGCCGAGGCGGATGCCGGCGCCGCTGTCGGTGCCGTAGCTGACGCCCGCGGTGTAGATGCTGCGCTTGGCCGGGGTCAGCGTCACCTTGACCGGCACCTCGCGGTCCTCGTTGGCCTCCTCGACCAGCGGTTCGATGTCGATGTTGCCGAAGTAGTCGAGCCGGGTCAGCGAGGTGCGCAGGCGGTCGAGCCGGCCCTGGTGGTAGTAGCTGCCCTCGTCCCAGTAGACCAGGCCCTCGAGCAGGCTGTCGTCGATGATCTTCTCGGGGGTCTGCTCGAACGTCGTCGGCCCCATGTTGTAGCGGTCGCCGCTGGTCCAGACCAGGTCGATGTCGGCGGCGTGCTCGGCACGCGTGACCTCGACCCGGCGCGAGGCGAACTCGGCATCGAAATAGCCGCGCTCGGCGAGGCGCCGGCTGATGCGGTTGCGGCTGCCGTCGTAGTCCGGGTGGTAGAACACCGCGCCTTCGCTGGGAATGAAGCTCGCCAGGTCGCGCGCCAGGTACTGGTCGCGGCCGCCGGCGCCGATGATCGCGATGTCGCTGTTGCGCACCCGCACCGGCTGGCCCGGATCGACGACGATGCGCACGTGGACGTTGCCGTCCTCGCGCGTGCGCTGCACGTCGATCTCGGGCGAGTAGTAGCCGAAGGGTTCGAGGGCCTTGCGGGTGTCGCTTTCGGCCTGGCGCAGCAGGTAGGTCAGGCGGCGCGTCGACACGTCCTTGCCGACCGCCTCGGCGATCGCCAGCGAGACCTCGACGTTCTCGGTCATCGCCTCGTCGAGGCCCTCGACGTCGACGCGTTCCACCCGCGCCGCCTGCACGGCCGCCGACGCGGAGAAAAGGACGGCGACGGCGGTGAGGGTCAACGGGAATCGGCGCATCGGCGCAGCATACCGGCAGCGTGTCAAAAACCGCTTAACGTCATCGGGCGGCTTCACCGCCCCGGGACCTCAGCCCGACAGGTGCTCGATCGCCGCGACGCTGCCCAGCCGCGCCGACAGCTGGCGCAGCAGGGCAAGGCGGTTGCCGCGCAGCGCCGGGTCCTCGGCATTGACCATCACCCCGTCGAAGAACGCGTCGACCTGCGGCCGCAGCCGTGCCAGATGGGTCAGTACCGAGACGTAGTCGCCGCGGGCCAGCGCGGCGTCGGCCTCGGCCTGCAGCGCCGCCACCGCCTCGGCCAGCGCGGCCTCGGCCGGCTCGCGCAGCAGGTCGGGGTCGATGTCGGCGGGAATGTCGCCCTCGACCTTGCGCAGGATGTTGCCGATGCGCTTGTTGGCGGCCGCCAGCGCCGCCGCCTCGGGCAGCGCGGCGAAGGTGCCGATCGCGTCGATGCGGCGGTCGAAGTCGTACAGCGACGCCGGCCGCAGCGCCGCGACCGCGTTGAACTGCTGCACGCCCGCGCCCCTGTCGGCGTAGTAGCCCTTCAGGCGGTCGAGGATGAAGTCGTAGAGCGCGTCGAGGTCCGCGCCGGTGAACGCCGCGCTGCCTTCGACCTGCGCCTCGAGCACCACGCCGGCGCGGCGCGCGGTCTCGGCGGCCTGTTCCCTGCGGTCGGCCTCGACCTCGGCGATCGACGCGTCGACGCTGGCCCAGGCCAGGCGCAGCAGGGCCGGCAGGTCGAGATCCAGCCCCGACCCGATCAGCGTCCGCGCCAGCCCGAGCGCATTGCGGCGCAGTGCGAACGGATCCTTGTTGCCGGTCGGCTTCAGGCCTGCGGCGAACCCGCCGGCCAGCGTGTCCAGGCGCTCGGCGATCGCCAGCACCTTGCCCAGCGGCGACAGCGCGATGTCGTCGCCGGCGAAGCGCGGCTGCCAGGCTTCGTCGATCGCGTTGGCCAGCGCGGTGCGGTCGTCGCTATCCAGGTCGGCCAGCGCCGGATCCTGCTTCGCATAGTCGCGGCCGGCGATGCCCTGCAGTTCCGGGAACTCACCCACCATGCGCGACTGCAGGTCGGCCTTCGACAGCAGGGCGGCGCGCCTGGCCAGCGCCGCGTCGACGCCGAGCTGCGGCGCGATGGCCTCGGCCAGCGCGGCCACGCGCGCGACCTTGTCGGCCACGCTGCCGAGCCTGGCCTGGTAGGTCACGGTCGCCAGCCCCGCGTTCATCGCCGACAGGCCCTGCTTCAGGTCCTCGTCGAAGAAGAACCGGGCATCGGCGAAACGCGGCCGGATCACCCGCTCGTAGCCCCTGGCGACCTCGGCCGGGTCGGTCGAGGCGATGTTGGCGATGCCGATGAAGTGTTCGGTCAGGCGGCCGTCGCGCAGCACCGGAAAGAACTTCTGGTTCGCTTCCATCGTCGCGATCAGGGCTTCCTGCGGCACCGCCAGGAACGCGGCCTCGAACGTGCCGGCGACCGCTTCGGGCCATTCGACTAGGCAGTTGACCTGTTCGAGGTTGTCGGGCTCGATCCGCGCCTCGCCGCCGACGGCCTGCGCCGCGGACTGCACTTCGGAGACGATCCGGCTGCGGCGCGCGTCGGCATCGACCAGCACCTTCGCCGTTTCCAGCGCGGTGACGTAGTCGCCCGGTCGGGCGATGTCGACCGGCGCGTCGTGCATGAAGCGGTGGCCGCGACTGGCGCGGCCGCTGCGCAGGCCCAGCAGCGCCGCGTCGACGACGTCGTCGCCATGCAGCAGCACCAGCCAGTGCACCGGCCGTGCGAACGCGTAGCCATGGTCGCCCCAGCGCATCGGCTTGGGGATCGGCATCGCCGCGACCGCCTCGCGCAGCACCTCGGGCAGCAGCGCGGCCGTGCGCGCGCCCGGCGTCACCGCGCGGTGCACGAAGCGCTCGCCCTTGGCGTCGCTGGTGCGCGCGAGCGCGGTCCAGTCGACGCCGGCCTTGGCGGCGAAGCCCTGCAGCGCCCGGGTCGGCTGGCCTTCGGCATCGAGCGCGATGTTGAGGTACGGACCGAGCACTTCCGAACGCTGCTCCGGCTGTTCGACGGCCACGCCCGGCAACAGCACCGCGAGCCTGCGCGGCGTGTACAGCGGCCTGGCATCGCCGCGTTCGACGGCGATGCCGCGCTTGTCCAGGGCCGCGAGCACGCCGTCGAAGAACGCCTGGGCCAGGCCGGGCAGGGCCTTGACCGGCAGTTCTTCGGTGCCGAGTTCGATGAGGAGGGGATGCATGTCAGTCATGGCGATTCGATCCAGAAAAAATTCCCTTTTCCCTCCGGGAGAAGGTGGCGCGCAGCGCCGGATGAGGGCGCTTCATTGACGGGTGCGCGAACAGCGCCCTCGCCCCAACCCCTCTCCCGCATGCGGGATGAGGCTCAAGCCGCTTCCGGCGTCCGTTTCAGCCCCGGAAACCCCAGCGCCTCGCGCTGCGCGTAGTAGGCCTTCGCGACCGCCTGCGCCAGCGTGCGCACGCGCAGGATGTAGCGCTGGCGCTCGGTGACGCTGATCGCGCGGCGCGCGTCGAGCAGGTTGAAGCTGTGGCTGGCCTTGCACACCTGCTCGTAGGCCGGCAGCGGCAGGCCCAGCTCGACCAGCTTCAGCGCTTCGGCCTCGCAGGCGTCGAAGCGGTGGAACAGCTCGGCGACATCGGCATGCTCGAAGTTGTACGCGCTCTGCTCCACCTCGTTCTGGTGGTAGACGTCGCGATAGGTCACCGGGGTGCCGTCGGGGCCATGGGTCCAGACGATGTCGAACACGTTGTCGACGTTCTGCAGGTACATGCACAGGCGCTCGAGGCCGTAGGTGATCTCGCCGAGCACCGGCCGGCACTCCAGGCCGCCGGCCTGCTGGAAGTAGGTGAACTGGGTGACTTCCATGCCGTTGAGCCAGACCTCCCAGCCCAGGCCCCAGGCGCCGAGCGTCGGCGATTCCCAGTTGTCCTCGACCAGCCGCAGGTCGTGCACCCGCGGGTCGATGCCCAGTTCCTTCAGCGAGTCGAAATACAGCTCGACGATGTTGTCCGGGTTGGGCTTCATCGCCACCTGGTACTGGTAGTAGCGCTGCAGGCGGTTGGGGTTGTCGCCGTAGCGGCCGTCGGTCGGGCGGCGGCAGGGCTGCACGTAGGCCGCGTTCCACGGCTCGGGGCCGAGCGCGCGCAGGAACGTCGCCGGATGGAAGGTGCCCGCGCCGACCTCCAGGTCCAGCGGCTGGATCAGCACGCATCCCTGTCGGGCCCAGTAGGCGTTGAGCGTCTGGATCAGCTCCTGGAACGTCGGTCCGGTCATCGGAAAAAGGCGGCTGCGGGGGCGCGCTAGTATAGCCGTCCATGCCACCCGGCCTGCCCGGCCCCGGCCCGACGGAGCAAGCCTTGAACCAACCGCGCGCCATCGTCCCGACACGGCTGCCCGGCGGACGCCTGCAACTGGAGCCGGTGATCGCGGCGCTGGTCGCCGACGGCGTGCTGGCACCGGCCGACGCCGAACGCGCGCGTGCCGGCGGCCGCGCCACCCGCGGCCTGGACGCGGTGCATCCGCTGGTGCTGCTGGCCAACCTCAAGCTGCCGTCGGCGCGCCGCCCGGGCACCGAGCTGGGCCTGGAGGCGCTGACCGAATGGCTGGCGCAGGCGGCCGGGCATCCCTACCTGCGCATCGACCCGACGAAGATCGCGGTCGCCGACGTCACCGACCTGGTCTCGCACGCGTATGCGCGCCGCCACCGCATCCTGCCGGTCGAGGTCACGCCCGAGCGCGCGCGCATCGCCACCAGCGAGCCGCTGGCGCTCGACTGGCTGCCCGACATCCAGCGCCTGCTGCGGCGCGAGATCGACCTGGTCGTCGCCAATCCGCTCGACCTGCACCGCTACACGATGGAGTTCTTCGGCGTCACCCGCTCGATCCGCGGCGCCAAGGACATCCGCGAGGGCGGCACCGAAGCGCCGACCTTCGAGCAGCTGGTCGAGCTGGGGCGCTCGGGCGACGTCAACGCCGACGACCACCACATCGTCCACATCGTCGACTGGCTGCTGCAGTACGCCTACGAGCAGCGCGCCTCCGACATCCACCTCGAGCCGCGCCGCGATATCGGCCGCGTGCGCTTCCGCATCGACGGCGTGCTGCACAAGGTGTTCGAGATGCCGCCGCCGGTGATGACCGCGGCGGTCAGCCGCATCAAGGTGCTCGGGCGCATGGACCTGGCCGAGCGCCGGCGGCCGCAGGACGGCCGCATCAAGACCCGTTCGCCGGGCGGGCGCGAGGTCGAGATGCGCCTGTCGACGATGCCGACGGCATTCGGCGAGAAGGTGGTGATGCGCATCTTCGATCCCGACACCGCGTTCAAGCCGATCGAGCAGCTCGGCTTCGATCCCGGCGAGGCTGCGGCGTGGAACGACCTGGTGCAGCGCCCGCACGGCATCGTGCTGGTGACCGGCCCGACCGGCTCGGGCAAGACCACCACGCTGTACTCCACGCTGAAGAAGCTGGCGACCGCCGACGTCAACGTCTGCACCGTCGAGGACCCGATCGAGATGGTGTCGGTCGAGCTCAACCAGATGCAGGTCCACCACGCGATCGACCTGGGCTTCGCCCAGGGCGTGCGCACGCTGCTGCGCCAGGACCCGGACATCATCATGATCGGCGAGATCCGCGACCTCGACACCGCGCAGATGGCGGTGCAGGCCTCGCTGACCGGACACCTGGTGCTGTCGACGCTGCACACCAACGATGCGCCGTCGGCGATCACCCGCCTGCTCGACCTCGGCCTGCCGCACTACCTGATCGCCTCGACCCTCAACGGCGTGCTCGCCCAGCGCCTGGTGCGCACGCTGTGCCCCCACTGCAAGCAGCCGCGGCCGGTCGATCCGGAAGGCTGGCGCGCGCTGGTCGGTCCCGGCAGCGACCTGCCGCCGCCGGCCGGCGCCTGCGGCCCGGTGGGATGCCTGGAGTGCCGCAACACCGGCTACTTCGGCCGGCTCGGCATCTACGAGCTGATGCCGATGACCCCGCCGCTGCGCGCGCTGATCCGCGCCGACATGGAACTGGCCGGCTTCAGCCGCGCCGCGGTCGCCGGCGGCCTGCGCACGCTGCGCATGGCTGGCGCGGAGAAGGTCGCCCAGGGGCTGACCACGATCGAGGAAGTGATGACGGTGCTGCCGCCGCAGGAATGACAGTGTCCGTGGGGCGGGTCCCGACCCGCCTCGCGCCGCGGCCGACTGGCTGTCTCGCGGGAGTCGCAGCGATGGCATGGTCCCCACCCACGAATGCGCAGGCACGTTCCCTCGGGAACCCGTTACGCTGCGCATCCCGTTCCGTCGTTCCCGCCCGATGCCGCGCGTCCGTCCGTTCCTGATCCTCGAAACCGGCCAGCCGGTCCCGTCGATGCGCCGCCATGGCGGCTTTCCGCACTGGATCCGGGTCGCCGCCGGCCTGTCGCGGGCGCAGGTCGAGGTCGTCGACGTCGAGCGCGGCGCCGCGCTGCCGGATGTCGGCCAGCACCGCGGCGTGCTGGTCACCGGTTCGGGGGCGATGGTCACCGACCGCGCCGACTGGAGCGAGCGCAGCGCCGCGTGGCTGCGCGAGGCGGCGCATGCCGGCCTGCCGCTGCTGGGCATCTGCTACGGCCACCAGCTGATCGCGCATGCGCTGGGCGGCGAGGTCGGCGCGAACCCGCGCGGCCGCGAGATGGGCACGTTCGAACTGCAGCGCCACGACGATGCCGGCGACGATCCCCTGTTCGGCGGTCTGGAGGCCACCTTCCGCGCGCAGACCACGCACCTGCAGAGCGTGCTGCGCCTGCCGGACGGCGCGACCGTGCTGGCCGCCTCCGCGCTCGACCCGCATCATGCGTTCCGCTGGGGCGACCGGGTCTGGGGCGTGCAGTTCCACCCCGAGTTCAGCGCCACCCACATGCGCGGCTACATCCGCGCGCGCGCCGCGGCGCTGCGCGAGGAGGGCGCCAGTCCGGCGGCGATGGTCGCCGACGTGCGCGCCACGCCGCAGGCGCGCGAGGTGCTGCGGCGGTTCGTGCGGGTGGCGGAGGCGCTGTCGCGCGACTGACGGCGTCGCCGGTGCCGGCCGGGTCGCGCCAGGGACCCGCATCGTCCGCGTGCCGTCCCCACGCATGCCGTCCCGAAGCATGCAGTACGATGACGCCCGCGTGGCGCGTGGCCACATCGACGACGACGGGAACGACTGCAGATGACGACTCGGACGGTGGGTGCCGGCCATGGCTGGAAGTGGCTCGTGCAGGGCGTCAACGTCGGCCGCGGCAACCCGAGGGCGGTGTACGGCGCGATCGCGATCCTGTCCGCGCTGGCGCTGCTGCCCAGCGTGCTGCAGCTGGTGCTGCAGCAGGTGCTCGGCCTCGACGCGCAGGCGCAGCTGATGGTCATCGGCGCGGTGTCGCTGCTGTCGATGGTGCTGTATCCGTTGCTGATCGGCGGCGTGCTGCGGGTCATCGACGGCGTCGAGCGCGGCCGGCCGGCGAAGGCCACCGACATCTTCGCCACGTTCTCGGCCGGTGCCGGCGCCGGCCGGCTGATGGGATTCGGCGTGCTGATGGGCGTGCTGTACATCGCCACGTTCTATGCGTTGATCAGCGCGTTCGGCGAGGGCGTCATCGAGTGGTACATGGAGATCCTCGCGATCAGCCAGGAGATGAATGCCCAGGGGGCGCCGGCCACGCCGCCGGAGCTGCCGCTGCCGCCGGCCGGCATCGGCCCGCTGATGGCGCTCGGCCTGCTGTTCGGCCTGTACTTCGCCACCGTCTACGCGATCGGCCTCGGCCAGGTCGCGCTCGGCGACCGGCCGGTCGGCGGCGCCTTCGTCGATGGCCTTGGCGGCGCGCTGAAGAACGTGCTGCCGGTGATCGTGGTCGGCGTGCTGGCGATGGCCGGCGGTTTCGTGCTGATGATCGTCTTCGCGATGGTGGCGACCATGATCACCGTCGTCGCCGGCCTGTTGCATCCCGCGCTTGCCGCATTGCTGGTGCTGCCGCTCTATCTGCTGCTGCTGCTCGCGTTGTACATCGTCATGTTCGGCGTCATGTACGCCATGTGGCGCGACATCTGCGGCGATCCGCTGGCGCCGGATGCGCAGGCCCCCGGCGGCAACGGCGGCGGCAGCATCGAGCTCTGAGCGCCGGCTGCCGCAGCCCTACAGCCCCAGCGTCGCGTCCAGCGCGGTGTTGACCACGCGGTCGACGTGGCGCATCAGCAGCGCCAGCAGCAGGAACAGCGCCGGCGGCTGCAGCGCCAGCCACAGCCGGGCGGCGTAGGGCATCGGCGCGGTGTCGACGCGTACCACGCGGGTACCGGCGATGCGGTCGTGCAGCGCCTGATGGCGTGGCGGCAGCGCGGCCAGCGCGTGGCCGAAGTTGAGGCTGAGCCAGGACAGCATGCCGGCGGCCTGGCGCAATGCGGCGCGGACCAGGCCCGGCGCTGCCGCGTCGTCGTCGATGACCCGCAGGCCCAGCAGCCGCTTGCCCGGCGTGGCCTGCCAGCGCCCGCCTTCGAACCCCGCGAAGTACGGCAGCGACAGCAGCGCGAACAGCGCCCACGCCGGCAGCAGCAGCGCCGACAATGCCAGCGCCAGCTCGCCGGTGGCGGCATGCAGCGCCGGATCGCCGAGCCACGACGTCGCCAGCGCCAGCGGCGGCAGTCCGCTGTCGGCCGCGGCGGCCATCGACGCGGCCATCGTCCCCGCCAGTGCCTCGAAGGCCCGGTCGACGCTCGCCAGGCCTGCGCACAGCGGGCGATGCAGCAGCGCGACCACCAGCAGCGCGAGCAGCGCCGCGTCCAGCGACCAGGCCGCGTAGCGGCGCAGCATCGGCGCCGGGATCATTCCCCGTCCCGCGTCGCGCCGGGCTTGGGCGCAAGCAATCGCGCGGCGATGATGCCGGCCTCGTACAGCAGGCACATCGGGATGGCGAGCATCAGCTGCGAGACGACGTCGGGCGGGGTGATGACCGCGGCCAGCACGAACACGCCGACGACCGCATAGCCGCGCGCTTCGCGCAGCTGGTCGGTCGTCACCCAGCCCAGCAGCACCAGGATCACCAGCGCGACCGGCAGTTCGAAGCTCAGGCCGAACGCGAGGAAGATCACCAGCACGAAATTCAGGTAGGCGTTGATGTCGGTCATCATCGCCACGCCGTCGGGCGTCACCAGGGTCAGGAACCGGAAGACCGACGGCAGCACGAAGAAGAACGCGAACGCGCAGCCGATGTAGAACAGCGCGACCGACGAGGCCAGCAGCGGCAGCGCCAGCCGCTTCTCGCGCCTGTACAGTCCCGGCGCGACGAAGGCCCAGGCCTGGTACAGCAGCCACGGCATCGTCACCACCAGCGCGGTGAAGAACGCGAGCTTCAGCGGCGCGAAGAACGGCGAGGCGACCTCGACCGCGATCAGGTGCGCGCCCTCGGGCAGCTTGTCGAGCAGCGGCTGGGCCAGCAGCCCGTAGAGCTTGTTGGCGAACGGCAGCAGGCACAGCAGCACGATGCCGGTGCCGGCGAGGCCGCGCATCAGCCGCGCGCGCAGCTCGACCAGATGGTCGATCAGGCTGCTGTCGCCGGTGTCGTCCTCAGCGTGCGTGGCCATCGTGCCCGGAATCCTGGTCGGGTGGCGGCGGATCGGCGGCGGGTGCCGGCGCCGGCGGCGCGGTCACGTCGCCGGCGATCGGCGCGGGTGCGGTGCGTGCGGCCGCGTCGGCCCGGGGCCGGGCCTCGCCCCCGTTTTCTCCGACCGGCGCATCCGCCGCCGGCGCGCCGGGCAGCCGGCGCACGTCGTCGATCAGGCTGCGGCCATCCTCGCGCGCGGCATCGAGGCCGCGCTGGGCCTGGGCGCCGGCGTCGCGCAACTGGGTCTGCACGTCCGCGATCGAACGCTGCGCCTGCTGCATGCCGCGCTTGAGTTCCTCGGCGGCGAGTTCGCGCTCCAGTTCGGATTTCACCGAATACCACTGCGCGCGCGCGCGCCGGACCCACAGCCCGGCGAAGCGCGCGGCCTTGGGCAGGCGCTCGGGACCGAGCACGATCAACGCGACCACCGCGATGATCAGCAGTTCGCCGGTGCCGATTCCGAACATCTAGGGAACGAAGGTCCGCGCGTTCAGCGCGGGACGTTGTCGTCGTGGCGCGACTTGTCGGCGGACGTCTCGCTGTCCTTCGAACGATCGTCGAGCCGGGCGTCCGGCGCGTCGTCGTCGTGCATGCCCTTCTTGAAGCCCTTGACCGCTTCGCCCAGGTCGCGCCCGGCGCCGCGCAGCCGCTTGGTGCCGAACACCAGCAACACGACCACGAGGACGATGAGCCAATGCCAGATGCTGAAACTGCCCATGTCGGGGTCCGTGGGAGTTGGGTGAGTGCGCAGGATACCGCACCGCGCGCGGACACCGCGGCATCGCGGGAACGCGCGCGGCGATCAGGTCTCCGGCAGCGGCTCGGCCTGCGCGGGGGCGTCCTCGACCGGTTCGAACGGCTGCGGCATCGGGTCGCCCTGCTGCGCGGGCACCGTGGTCGCCTCCGGCACGTTGCGGATCTCCGGCGCGGCCTGCTGCGGCGCGGTCGGCACCGCGGCGCCACCACGGGCGACGCGCGCGGTCGCGGAGGCCTCCTCGAGACGGTCGCGGAAATCGACGACCGCGTTCGACGGCGCCTGCCCCGGCCGGTTCTCGAGGATCGCCCGCGGCGTGGTGTTGCTGCCGTAGACCGCGCTGTTGGCGCGGTCGTCGATCTGCAGCACCGCGCCGTCGAGGGCGACGCCGGCGAACAGCCCGCGCGCGCGCGACCACGACCAGATCTCGGCCTTGAGCTGGCCGTCGGTCGCGGCCGCGGCGTTGCGGCCGACCGGGCCGGCGGCGACGCCGGCGTCGGCGCCGAGGGTGAACTTGCCGTTGACGATCGATTCCAGGCTGCGGTCGTTGCGGAACACCAGCACCACGTCGGCCGACTGGACGCCGGCCTGGAAGCCGATGCTGCCGCCGGTGATCCTGACGAACGCGGGATTCGACCAGGTGCCGTCGGCGGTCCTGACCGACATCAGGCCGTGGCCGCGGCGGCCGCCGATGATCAGCCCGGCCTTGACGGTGTCGGGGATCACCACGATCGCGCGGGCCTCGTCGAGCAGGCGGTCGGGGATGCCCGATTCGGGAATCGCCTGGATCTCGTTGAGCACGCGCACGGCGTTCTGTGCGCGGGCGTCCTCGTCGGGACCTGCGGAGGCGGTGCCGGCCGCGGCCAGCGACACGGTCAATGCGGCGGCCAGCAGCAGCGGGCGATGGCGGGAAATCGGGTTCATGCGGGCTCCGGAGGCGGCGGTCGCCGCGGGTCAGATCGGAAATTCGGACAAGGGTTGGCGCGTGGAGTTCAGGCTAGTGATGGTCGAATGAATCGGGAGTGAGTTCGCGCCCGTGTCCCGTGGCGCACCCGCGGCCTGCCATTGTCCGGGTCCGCCTGCCATCCTATGCGGATGACGACGCCTTCCCCCCAGGCAGACCCGGCCGTGCTGCTGGTCAACCTCGGTACCCCGGACGCCCCCACGCCGAAGGCGGTGCGCCGCTATCTGGCCGAATTCCTGCACGACCGCCGGGTGGTCGCGCTGACCCGCTGGCTGTGGTGCCCGCTGCTGCATTTCGTGATCCTGCCGCTGCGCTCGCCGCGGGTGGCGAAACTCTATGCCGGGATATGGATGGACGCGGGATCGCCGCTGGCGGTGCATACCGCGCGGCTGGCGCAGGCGCTGGCGCCGCAGCTGCCCGGCGCCGCCGTCGGCCATGCGATGCGCTACGGCCGTCCGTCGCTGCGCAGCGCGCTGGAGGCGATCAAGGCCGACGGCGATCGCCGCGTGCTGGTGCTGCCGCTGTATCCGCAGTACTCGACGACCACCACCGCGTCGGTCGGCGACGTCGTCGATGCCGTGTTCGGCGACAGCGGCCGGGCGCGGATGCTCGGGGACTATCACCTCGACGCCGGCTGGGTGGAGGCGGTGGCCGCGTCGATCCGCACGCACTGGGATGCGCATGGCCGCGGCGAACGGCTGCTGTTCTCGTTCCATGGCATCCCGCAGCGGCTGTCCGACGCCGGCGACCCTTACGCCCGCCAGTGCCGTGCCAGCACCGACGCCATCGCGCGCGCGCTGGGCCTGGCCGACGACGAGGTGCTGCTGACGTTCCAGTCGCGCTTCGGCCGCGAGCCATGGCTGCAGCCGTATACCGACATGACCCTGAAGGCGCTGGGCGAGGCCGGCGTGCGCAGCGTCGATGTCGTCTGCCCGGGCTTCGCCGTCGACTGCCTGGAAACCCTGGAGGAGATCGCATTGCAGAACGCCGAAGTGTTCCGCGCGCACGGCGGCCGGTCGCTGCGCTACATCCCGTGTCTGAACGACAGTCCGGCGCACGCCGGTGCGCTGGCCGCGCTGGCGCGGCGCGAACTGGCGGCATGGACGTGAGCGGCGACGGCAGCGGCATGGCCGACGCGCGCGAGTTCGAGGTCGGGATCGGCATCGGCACGGTGCGCGGCCTGCGCTTCGGTGAGGAGGGCGGGCGCCGGGTGCTGGCGCTGCACGGCTGGCTCGACAACGCCGCGAGCTTCGTGCCGCTGGCGCCGCTGCTGTCCGGGCTCGACCTCGTCGCCCTCGACCTGCCCGGCCACGGCCGCAGCGCGCACCAGCCGGCCGGCACCGACTACACCTTCGTCAGCGCGGTGCACCAGGTGCTCGACGTCGCCGACGCGCTGGGCTGGACGCATTTCGCCCTGCTCGGCCACTCGATGGGGGCCGGCATCGCCAGCCTGCTCGCCGCGTCGATGCCCGAGCGCGTCGAGCGGCTGGTCGCGATCGAGGCGCTGGGCGGGCTGCCCGAGACCGTCGAGCAGACCGTGCCGCGGCTGCGCGAGGCCATTGCCTCGGCGCGCGGCCTCGGCACGCGGCCGCTGCGGGTGTTCCCCGATCTCGACGCGCCGGTCCGCGCACGGATGCGGGTCAACGCGCTCAGCGAGCCGGTCGCGCGGCTGCTGGTCGAGCGCGGCGTGCGCCCGGTCGACGGCGGCCATGTGTGGTGCAGCGATCCACGGCTGACGATCCCCACCGCGATGCGCATGACCGGCGAGCAGGTCGACGCGCTGGTTGCCGGCATCGAATGCCCGACGCGGGTGATCTATGCCGAGCCGGCGCAGCCGTACCTGCCCGAGCCCGACCGCAGCCGGCGCGCACGCCTGTTGCCCGACGGCGATCTGGTCGTGCTGCCCGGCGGCCACCACCTGCACATGGAACAGCCCGGCGACGTGGCCGCCGCGATCGGCGATTTCCTGCTGCGCTGATCTCCGGCTGCGGACGGCACGCTCGCGAAATCACATGCAGGGCGGATCTCGATCCGCCGGGGACATCGACGCAATGGCGGGTCTCGAGTTGAGTTCTCCCCCATAAAATCCCGTTGTATGACGCGGATTTGGGGATCCCCTGAACAAGTCCGTCATTCCCGCGAAGGCGGGAATGACGAGCATGGGGCGACTTGCCGGGCCGCCTGTGCATGTCCTGCGCGTGCCTGTTCACTGCGCCGCGCCGCGGTCCTGCAGCTGCACGCTGACGACCACCCCGTCGTCGGATGTGCCGTCGGCCAGCCGGTGGCGATTGAAGGCGAACAGCGCGCTGCGGCGGCCCTTGTCGAAGGCCAGCACGGCATTGTCGGCCGAGTGCTGCACGCGCATGCGCGGCGTCCAGCCGGCGCCGGCCATGGCCTGGCGCGCATCGTCCGACATCGCCGGCACGTGGCCGGGCGCGAGCATGCTGACCACCCGCGTGCCCGGCATGTCCATGACACTGTGGATCGCGTAGTCGCCGGGCAGATAGACGTCGGCGGGGAAGTCCGCGGGCAGCGGCAGGTCGCGGTCGCCGCGCGCCTGGCGCAGTTCGGCGATCGGGGTCAGCGGGATGCGGTCGCCATTGCGGTCGAAGCGGATCACGTCGGCCGCCGGCTGCATGCCGTCGACGACCGTGTCGCTGCGCCGGCACGCGGTTGGCCCGACCGCCATCGCGAGCAGCAGCGCACCGGCCAGCAGGTTGCCCGTGGCGGCCGCGCAGGGTCGGGACGGATGCGGCATGCGGACCTCCTTACCGGGCAGCAACGGCGTTGCTGCCGTCGTCGGAGCCAACGCAGGCGGCCATGGCGACCGGCCAGCCGTCCGTGCCCGACGCAGGCCGTCGATGCGGGACGATCGGCAGGGCGGACGATCAGCCGGCGAGCAGCGCGTGCAGGCTCGCCTTCAGTTGCCGGCCTTCGGCGTGGAAATAGTCGCGGGCCTCGCGCCAGCGCGGGCAGCGCTGCTCGACCTCGCGCCAGAACCCGCGCGAATGGTCGGCATGGATCAGGTGGCAGAGCTCGTGCACCAGCACGTACTCGAAGGCCTCGGGCCGGCCCAGCAGCAGCGCCAGGTCCAGCGTCAGCGTGCCGTCGGGGGCCAGCGAGCCCCACTGCGACGACATCACCTTGAGCCGGATGCGCGACGGCGGACGCGGCAGGCCCGGCAGGTAGCCCGGCAGCCAGCGGCCGATGTCGCTGCGCGCCTGGGCCTCGTAGAAATCGCGCAGCGCGCGCTGCAGCGCCGCCGGGCCGGCGCGTTCGGGCGCATGGAAATCGAGGCCGTCGCCGGCCAGCTGCACATGGCTGAAGCGGCCGCAGTGCCAGCGCACCGGCAGCAGCGCGCCGCGCAGCGGCAGTGCGGTGGTGGTGTCGCGGCGCAGCGGCGGCGCCTGGCCATGCGCGGCCAGCTGTTCGGCCAGCCAGTCGCGGTGCTGCTGCAGGAAACGGTCGCCGGCGACGAGGCTGGCGCGCAGCGGCAGGGTCAGGCGCGCACCGCGTTCGCTGACGCTCAGGCGGATGCGCCGCGCGCGCGGGTCGCGGACGCGCAGCACCTCGATGTCGCGGCCATCGTCGAGCTGCAGGGACAGCGTGTCGCGTAGCGTCGAAGGCGATTTCGTGGACGGCGACAGCAGGCGCGACAGGGACGGCATGGATGGAATTGTATGCGCAGTGCCGCGCTGCCCGCGCTGCGGCTTGCGCGTCATCGATGCACCGGGCCGCCTTGTCCGCGCCGGCAAGCAGGGAAGCCGTCGTTCCCGCACAGGCGGGAACCCAGTGCCCTTCGTCCGATTCCCTGCAAGTCGCTGGGTCCCCGCCTGCGCGGGGACGACGAGACCCGGTGCTTCCGGAGGATCCGAGTGCGTGGTTGAACCCGTATCGCGCTACTCGGCCTTCGACAGCTTCAGCGCGCGCTCGAGCACGGTGAACAGGCGCTTGAACTCGCCGCTCATCAGCGCGAAGCGGGCGTCGAGCTCGGCGCGCATGTCGTCGTTGTCGGTGCCTTCGAGCTGGTCGATCGCGCCGTCGAGCAGCTTGAACTTGCGCACCACCAGGTCCTCGCCGAGCACGAACGAGACGTGGTCGTCGAGGTTCAGCGCCAGCTTCGTGACCTGCTTGCCCGAGTCCAGGTGCTTGCCGATCTCGTCGCACAGCAACTCCTGGCGCTGGCACTTGACGATCGCGCCCTGGTCCGACGGATCCTTCAGCTCGCATTCCTCGCCGAGCGTCAGGCCGTCGGGCAGCGGCTCGCCGGCCAGCCAGCCGGTCATCACCCCGCGCGGCGAGACTTCGGCATTGAGCGGCAGCGCCGGGAAACTGCCCATCGCCGCGCGGATCTCCGAGACCACGTTCTCGGCGGTCTTGCGGCTGGAGGTGTCGACGACGCAGACGCCGTGTTCCAGGTCGAGCAGCGCATCGGTGCGTACCGGGCGCACGAACGCGCGCGGCAGCAGCTCCTGCAGCAGGTCGTCCTTCATCTGCTTGCGCGCGCGGCCGCCGGGGCGCCGGCCTTGCTTCTCCTCGATCTCGGCCAGCTTGCGCGCCAGCAGTTCGTTGACGACCGCGCCGGGCAGGATCTTCTCCTCGCCGCCGACGGTCAGCCAGATCGCATCCTCGATGCGGTGCGACAGCGCCTCGGCGTCGCGGCCGAACGGCGAGACGAAGCCGCGCGAGGACATCTCCAGCGGGCCGACCGGCTTGAGGGTGAATTCGCCCAGGTGGGTGTCCAGTTCGGACAGGTCGAGCGCGGTGGGGAAGCGGAACAGGGTCAGGTTGCGAAAGAACATCGGGTATCCAGGAACAGGGGAAGGGGCGACGCCGTCGCGGCGCCGGCAGCATGGCCGCAGGTGGTCACACCACCTGCGACAGGGACAGGATCGGCAGGTAGAGGCCGGCGACCAGCAGCAGGTTCGCCGGCAGCGCGCAGGCCAGCAGGATCCAGAACGCGCGCCCGGTCCAGCGCTGCCGCGGCTGCGACAGGTGCACGGCCAGCAGCACCACCGGCACCAGCGCCAGCGCCGCGGCGGCCGCGCCTGCCAGATGCGGCGCCTGCAGGGCGATCCGGGAGAGCAGCGGCAGTTCGCCGCCGAATGCCGACACCGTCTCGCGGAACGCCGGTGCGGCGACGCCGTAGGCGGTGGCGGCAATGCAGGTCAGCGCTGCGAGCGCGCAGGCCAGCACCACGTACCAGCCGGGCCGGGCAGCCGCCACGGCCGGGCGATCGAGCGGCGCTGCGCTCATGCCGCCGGTGGATCCTGGCGGCCGTCGCCGCCCAGCCACGCATGCGCATCGGCGGGCATGCCGTCGCCGCGGCGGCCGAGGGCGAGGAAGTCGAACAGCTTCGGATCGCTGAGCTGCGAGGGGCGGATGTCGCCGAGCGCGCGGGCGATGGTCTCGATGCGGCCGGGCGTCTCGCGTTCCCACTGCTGCATCATCAGGCCGACCTGCCTGCGCTGCAGGTTCTCCTGCGAGCCGCACAGGTTGCAGGGGATGATCGGGAACGCCTTCGCATCCGCGTAGGCCACGATGTCGGCCTCGGCGACATAGGCCAGCGGGCGGATCACCACGTGCCTGCCGTCGTCGCTGCGCAGCTTCGGCGGCATGCCGCTGAGCTTGGCGTGGAAGAACAGGTTGAGGAAGAACGTCGCGACCAGGTCGTCGCGGTGGTGGCCGAGCGCGATCTTGGTGAAGCCGTGCTGCTCGGCGTAGGTGTACAGCGCGCCGCGCCGCAGCCGCGAACACAGCGAGCACATCGTCCTGCCCTCCGGGATCACCCGGCTGACCACCGAATAGGTGTCCTGCTCGATGATGTGGAAGTCCACGCCCAGCGCGCGCAGGTAGTCCGGCAGCACGTGCTCCGGGAAACCTGGCTGCTTCTGGTCGAGGTTGACCGCGGTGATCGAGAACGATACCGGCGCCCTCGATTGCAGCTGCAGCAGCACGTCGAGCATCGTGTAGCTGTCCTTGCCGCCCGACAGGCAGACCATGACCCGGTCGCCGTCCTCGATCATGCCGAAGTCGGCGATCGCGCGGCCGACCTGGTGGCGCAGGCGCTTGCCGAGCCGGTTGGTCTCGTGCGCGGCGCGGCGCGGGTCGCGCGCGCGGGTTGCGGCATCGGGCGTGCGCGGGACGGGATCGGGCAGGGGCAGGACGGTGCTCATCGCCGGCTAGTTTACCGGGCCGGCGCGGCCGTGCCCCGGATCGCGCGGCGCGGGGTCCGGAAGTCCGCGCGCGTCCCTGCGCGTTCCGTCGCGTTAAGCTGGCCGCAGGCCCGCGGCGATACACTGCAGGCCGTCGCCGCTGCCGCGCGACGCATCCCGGCCACCGCGGTGGCCCGCCAGCAGGAGCGCAATGACGTGAAGTCCTGAGCCGACATCGAGTCCGCCGACCCCACCGGGTCGCGTCCCCATGTCCGCGAGGTCTCCGTCATGCCAGTCTCCGTGCCGCCGGCGCCATGCCGGCCGTTGTCCGCATCTTCCCCGTCCCTCGCGCCTGCGCTGCGCGCGCAGGGCCTGACCGCCACGCGCGACGATGGCAGCCCGTTGTACGCCGGGCTGTCGCTGGTCGTGCACGAGGGGCCGTGCGCGCTGGTCGGCGCCAACGGCGTCGGCAAGTCGACCCTGCTGCGACAGCTGGCGGGCGGGGCCGTCGCCGGCGGCCGGGTCGAGGCCGCGGGCGGCGTCCACCTGTTGCCGCAGCTTCCCGGGCCGTTGCCGGCGCGGGTCGTCGACCTGCTGGGAATGGGCGCGCGCTTCGATGCCCTGCAGCGGCTGCTCGCCGGCAGCGGCGATGCAGCCGATGCCGCCTGCGTCGACGACGACTGGATGCTGCCGGCGCGGCTGCGCGCCGCGTTCGACGACCTCGGGCTCGTCGACGTCCACCCGGAAACCGATCCGGCGCGGCTGTCGGGTGGCCAATGCCAGCAGCTGCGGTTGCTGGGCGCGGCGTGGTCCGACGCCCGGGTGCTGCTGCTCGACGAGCCGAGCACCTTCCTCGACGGCGAGGCCTCGGCGCGCTGGTGCGGGACGTTCCTTCACCGCGCCGGCGCCGTGCTGGCGGTGACGCACGATCCGGCGTGGCTGCGGGCGATGCCGCGGCTGCTCGAACTGCGCGGCGACGGCCTGCACGGGGTCGATGGCGGGCTCGACGCCTGGCGTGCGTGGCGTGCCGGGCAGCGGCGGCAGGCGCAGCAGGCGCTCGACCAGGCGCATGCCGACCGCGCGCGCCTGCAGCGTGCCGCCACGCGCGAACGCCAGCGGCTCGACCAGCGCCAGGCGCGCGGGCAACGCGCGCGCGACCAGGCCAACCAGTCGCCGCTGCTGCTCGACCGGGCGAAGGACAGCGCCGAGCGCAACGCCGGCCGGCTGCGCGGCGCGCTCGCGCAGCGGCTCGCCGACGGCGATGCCGTGGTGCGCGAGGCCTTCGCCGCAGCCGACACTACGGCGCCGCCCGAATTCGTGCAGGCGGGCGTCGCGCTGCCGGCCGGGCGACGCGTGCTGACCTTCGACGGCGCGCATCCGCTGGCCGCGCAGCCGGTCGCGGCGTTGACCTGGCATGCCGACGGGCCGGTGCGGATCGGGCTGGAAGGCCGCAACGGCAGCGGCAAGACCACGCTGCTGCGTGCGATCCGCGGCGACGGACGTCTGGCCAGCGGCACGGTCACGGCGCACGTGCCGGTGCAGTCGCTGGACCAGCACCTGGTCGATCTGCCGGACGCGCAGCCGGCGCTCGACTGGCTGGCCGCGCGCATGCAGGCCGACGCGCCGGCGCTGCCGGCGACCCGGATGGCGTTGCTCGGGCTGGCCGGCGAGCGTGCGCGCCAGCCATTGGGAACCCTGTCGGGCGGCGAGCGCATGCGGGTCGCGGTCGCCGCCGCCGCGTGGGCGCAGCCGGCGGCACCGCTGCTGCTGCTCGACGAGCCGGCCAGCCACTTGGACTTCGACAGCGTCGAGGCCCTGGTCGCGCTGCTGCGCGGCTGGCCCGGCGCACTGCTGGTCGTCAGCCACGATACGGACCTGCTCGACGCGCTGGCGTTGACCCACCGCCTGCGGCTGGACGGCGATGCCCTGGCGCTGGCATGAGAGGACGGGAGGAAACCGTCCGCCGGGCAAAGCAGGTTCTTCTCCGAAGTCCCGGGAAGACGACCGACCCGATCCTGCGCAGGTCGGCTTCACGCGGCCGACGTGTGCGGCTGGCGTCGGGGGCGTCGCCCCGACCTACGGATGCCGGACACCATGAAGCCGCATAGGGTGGGTCGGGATCCGCCCTACGCGGCTGCGGATGGTGCGGACGTCAGGACTTGCGGATCAGGGCACCCAGACCAGGTTGCGGGTATTGGGGTCGGTGGTGATGTCGCTGACCCGGCCGGCGCCGTCGAACTGCACCTGGAACTCGGCGAAGCTGCTGAGCCAGTAGCGCCACAGGTTCGATTCGAGGTCCGGATTCTCGCTGCTGATCGGATAGCCCAGCGCCATCACCACCTGCTCGCGGGTCATGCCGGGGGTGATCTTCGCGCGCTTGATCGCGTCCTGGACCTTGGCCGGATAGGTCGCGATCTTCGCTGCCGGATCCTCGGTGACGACGTAGCGCTGGGCGAACGTGCCCAGGTCCAGGTCGCGGCTGTAGTCGTTGCCGATCGACTGCCTGGCGCCGTCGATGCGCACATTGACGCGGTAGCGGCCGTAGCCGGTGATGCTGGCCGGGGTGCCGACGGGGATCACCCGCTTGCCGTTCTCGGCGTAGTTGCTGTCGCTGATCCAGCTGCCGTCGCTGCGCAGGTTGCAGCACAGGTAGCCGTCGTACTTGGCCTGGGCGGCCACGCCGGCGGAGGCGGCGAGCGCGGCGGCGGCGAGCAGCGACGCGGCAAGGGACTTCGATCGAAGGGACATCCTGTTTCCTCGGGGCAGGCGCGGCCAGGGGTGCCGCACGGGTCGGCACGCGGCGGTCGCCTGCGTCGCGCCGTCCCCTGATCGGCGCAGGCGCATTGTTGCAGCGCGCAGGCCCGCCGCCAAGCGGCGGAACGCGGCGGCGTTGCGCTAAGCTCGGCGCATGTCGTCCGAACGTTCCGACATTGCCGATTCGCCGGTGGGCAGGCTGGTGCGCCTGCGCGCCGAGCATCGCGCGCTGGATGCGGAGATCGAGGCGTTGCAGGTCGCGCGCGCCCATGACGAGCTGCTGCTCAAGCGGCTGAAGAAGCGCAAGCTGCAGCTCAAGGACGTGATCACCCGGCTCGAGTCCGACCTGATCCCCGACGAGCCCGCCTGAGCGGCCGAGGTACGTCAGTCGGCAGGCGGCGCGAGCGGTTCCGCCGGCCGCACCGCCTCCGGCGTGACCTTCTCGATCGAATGGCGCAGCTCGCGGCCGAGGATCACCTTCGCGTCCTTTGCCCAGTTGCTCAGCCGCTCGTCGAACACCAGCTTGCTGTTGCCGTCGAGCTTGACCAGTCCCAGCTCGCGCATCTTCTGGATGAAGCCGCGGAACAGCGACTTGTCGAAGAACTCCGGCGCGGCCGGCGCGTACAGCAGCGACAGCCGCTGCGCGGCCAGCTGGCACAGGCTCTCGAGTTCGCCCGCGCCCAGCGTGCCGGGGCCGTTCTTGGCCAGCACCGAGATCGCGATGTAGTAGCGCTCGAACGCCTGCTGCAGCGGATGGCTCAGCGCGCGCAGGCGGAACACCTCGTCGGTCTGGCCGGCGTTGCGCGCGTACACGCCGCCGTCGTCTTCGTTGATGCGCTCGAGCAGGCCCTCGCGCTCGAACACGTCGATCGTGCGCTCGATGCGTTCGGCGAAACCGTCCTCGTCCCAGGCCAGGAACAGCTCGGCCTGCAGGAACGGGTACATGGTCCGGCCCAGCCGCAGCAGGGTGTGCCGGCTCATGCGCCGGTTGTGCAGGAAGCAGCAGGCGATCCACGCCGAGGTGGTGAACAGGTGCAGCACGTTGTTGCGGAAATAGGTCAGCAGCACCGCCTTGTCGTCGTCGACGCGCAGCACGTCGCCAAGCGGGTGCGCCACGCGTTCGAGCACGCCGATCTCCTCGCCGTGGGCGACGATCTCCCTGGGCGTGTGCGGGGTGACGGTGACCCGGTCGGAATACGGCACGTCGTGCAGCAGCTGCTTGGACAGCGCGATCTGGGCCAGCAGGTCGGCCTCGCCCATCGCGTGCTTGGGCGTGGACAGCAGGGCCAGCGCCAGCAGGTTGATCGGATTGACGTCGGCGGCGCGGTTGATGTTGACGTTGATGCGCTGGGCGGTGGCATCGACGGTGCGCGACAGCCATTCGGGGCGCTCGCTGTCGGCCACCGCGTTGCCGTTCCACGCCGGGGCGTACTCGGTCAGCATGTCGCCCAGCGCGATCGGCTCGCCGAAATTGACCACGACCTGGCCGAAGTTCGACCGCAGCACCTGCGGAATGCTCCACAGCAACTGCCAGATCGATTCCTTCTTCTTGGCCTTGCCCGACAGTTCGTCGAAATAGCTGTCGCCCTCCATCAGCTTCTCGTAGCCGATGTAGACCGGCTGGAACAGCACCGGGCGCGTGGGCTGGCGCAGGAATGCGCGGATCGTCATCGACACCATGCCGCCCTTGGGCGCGAGCAGCCGGCCGGTGCGCGAACGGCCGCCCTCGACGAAGTACTCGATCGAATAGCCGCCGGCGACCAGCTGGGCGACGTATTCGGCCAGCACCGTGGAGTACAGCGCGTTGCCGCGGATCGAGCGGCGGATGAAGAACGCGCCGCCCTTGCGCAGCAGCGTGCCGATCACCGGCAGGTTGAGGTTGATGCCGGCGACGATGTGCGGCGGCACGATGCCGCGGTTGTACAGCAGGTACGACAGCAGCAGGTAGTCCATGTGGCTGCGGTGGCTGGGCACGTAGATGATCTCGTGCCCGGGCGCGGCGGCCTTGAGCGTATCCAGGTGATGCACCAGCACGCCGCGGAAGATCCGGTTCCACACCGTCGTCAGCAGGAAGCTGGCCGAGCGCACCACCGGGTGCGAGTAGTCGGCGGCGATCTCGTAGGCGTAGGCGTGGGCCTTCTTCCACGCGTCCTCTGGCTTGCTGTTGTCGCGCCTGGCCTGGTCGGCGATCGCGTCCTTGACGGTGGCCGAGGCCAGCACCTTGTCGATCAGCAGGCGCCGGGTCGACAGGTCGGGGCCGATGATCGCCTCGCGCACCCGGTTGAAGTGCATGCGCAGCACGCGCGAGAGCTTGCGCACGGTGCGCTCGGCATCGAGGTTCTCGGCCAGCAGCGGCTGCACCGCGACCGGCTCGGCGAAGCGCACCAGGGTGTCGCGGCCGTTGAGCAGGATCGACAGCAGCCGGCGGAAGCGGCCGACGATGGTCCAGTTCTCCGAGAACAGCACCGAGAACCAGCCGTTGCTCTTGTCCGGCGAGCGGCCGACGAAGATCGAAACCGGCACCAGCTGCACGTCGAGCGCGGGATCGAGGCGGTGGGCCTCGAGCAGCCGGGCCAGCGATTCGGAGTGGGTGGACTTGGACACCGGCTTGCCGGTGGCCATCGCCAGCGCCAGCGCGCCGCCGGCGTTGCGCCGCGACAGCGCGACGTAGGCGCGCTTGCGGCCCAGCGGATCGCCGGGCAGCGGCTGCAGCGGCGACGGCAGCCCGGACTCGCGGCAGGCGCGCTCGAGGATCAGCGCGTTCGACAGGCCGTAGTCCTCGAGCACGTAGCAGACCGGCCGGTGGTCGACCAGCGCCTCCGGCGCCTGCGGCTCGATCTTCAGGTTGATCCACGGCCGCATCAGCCAGCCCAGCAGGCTCGCCCACCACGGCCGGCGCGCCGGGCGCGTGCGCGGCGCCGCGAGCGGGACCGGCAGGGTGTTGTCGCCGTTGGCCGGGGCTTCGCCTGCCGGGTCGGCGGACGCGGTGTGCGCCGCGTCGGGCAGGCCGCGGGCCAGATCGGGATCCGTCGAGCCTGCGGCCGCGTGCATGGCGTCGGGCGGCCCCCCGGCGGGCGGGACATCGGCCCCGTTGCGGAGCGGCTGGTCGCCGGCGGCGGGCGCCGGCGCGGTGTCCGCCGGCGTCCCGGCCGGGGCGCTGCGATCGTCGGGTCGACCGTCGCCGGCGTCCGGGAACTGGAGGGTGGGTTGGTCGGGCATCCGTCGCATTATGCCCAAGCCGGGGTCGGGGCCCGCATGTCGTCGCCCGTTCAGGGGCCGGCGGCCGGCGGGCCGGCGGGTGCATCGGCCGGTTCGGGCGCGGCGGGCGGATCCGGCGCGGACGTCGCGGCGGCGGCCTCGGCGTTGCGCAGGAAGTCGCTGACGAACCAGCGCCCGTCGTGGCGTTCGACCGCCACCAGCACGTCGATCGGCTGTCCGGCCAGGGTGTAGCGCATCCGGACCTGCGCGGTGTCGCCGGTCTGGGTCTGCAGCGTGGCCTCGACGCTGGCCAGCGCGGCGTCGAGATCGAGTCCGTAGGGCAGCAGGGCCTGTTTCGCGGCGACGATCACCGGCTGCAGCCGGTGCAGGCTGCCGTGCATGCCGGCCTCGGCGAACGCGGCGTCGGAATCGAGCCCGGCCGTGCGCGCCGCCGGCGCCAGCAGGGCCAGCGCCGCCTGCGCATGCGCGCGGTCGGCGAGCGGTGCGCGGTGCGCCCAGAGGCTGATCGCGGTCACGACCTGGCTGTAGTGGTCGCGCTCGCCGTCGCTGACCGCCGGGTCGTGCTCCAGGTACTGGATCGCGAACACCCCGAGCGATTCGGCGGCGGCACGCAGCTCGCGCTCGGCACCGGCGAACTGGTGGTTGAACGCCACCAGCAGTGTGCGTTCGGACTGCGGCGCGGCCAGGCCGGCCAGCATCGCCGGGAACTGCGGCGCCAGCGGCAGTTCCGACAACGGCCAGCGCGACCCGCCGTCGCGCCAGGCCTGTTCCAGTGCCGGCTGCAGCGCGGCCGGCGTCGCATCGCGGGCGAAGGCCGACAGGTCGCCGGCGCGCAGGTGGCCGGTCAGCAGCTGCACCGCGCCGGCGGGCGTGTCCGCGCCGGGGGCGGCTGCGGTTGCGCGCCCGGCCGCGGGCGGCGCGTCCTGGCGGCAACCGGCCAGGGCCAGACCCAGGGCCAGCAGCGCGCCCGGCAGCAGGTGCGCCGCGCGGCGCGGCACCTGCACGCGTGCCCACCGCCATCCCCTGCGGGCGTTGTCCGCGCGCGTCGTCATCGAAGGCATCCCCCGTTCAGCCGATGCCGCATCTTGCGGGGCGCCCGCCGCGCCGACAAGCGCAGCCGCAGGCGCCGCCACCTGGGTCACAGATCGCGCAGCACCCAGCCGTGCGGGGTGTCGGTGCCGGTCGCGTCGAGCGCGGCCTGGGCGATCTCGTCGGGCGTGCGCCCGGCCTTCCAGGCGGCCGCGATCGCCGCCAGCCGCTCGCGCGTGGCGCGGGTATAGGCGCCTTCCAGCTCGTTCTGCGCATCGGCCGCCAGTTTCTGCGGATACAGCGTGCGCGCGTCCTCGCTGCGGTTGAGCAGCGCGATCATCCGCGCCAGGCTGGTGCGGAACGTGTCCGCCGACAGCGCCGTGCGCTGGGTGCGCTGCAGGTGCCACACCGTCAGGTACTCCACCGGCCCGAGCATGCGCCGCGGCGTGCCGCCGAAGAACTGGCCGGAGAACGCGCTGACATCGACTGGCCCCGTGCTGTCGGGCAGGCGCGTCGCGCCCCACGAGCTCAGCGCGCCGCCGGGCAGGTCCATGCGCCGCAGCGCGGTGCCGAAGGTCTCGGCCAGCAGCCGCTGCGCATGCGCGTCGTCGCTTTCGGCGACCACGCCGAGCAGGCGCAGGAACACCGGATAGCGCTCCTCGCCCAGCCGCCGCACCAGCCGCTTGAGCACTGTCAGCCGGTACTCGGGGTCGCTGTGCGCAGCCAGCGCCGAGACCATGCGGTCGGCGGCGGCACGCAGGGACTGCGCGGTGGGAACGGCGGCATTCATCGGATCGGCGGGTCGGGGCGGCGGCATGGCATGCGGATCGCACTGTAGCCGAACGCGACGGCACCGCCACGGGTCACCCTGCAGCCGCGGGGTGCCGTCCATCCGGAACGGGCCATCCGGAACGGGCCATTCGGGTCAGGCCATTCAGATCAGGCCATTCAGATCAGGCGGGCACGTCGCGGTCCCGCGGAGCGCGGACCGGGAAGCATCGTGAAGGGGAACCTCAGGCCAGGGCGTCGAGGATCGCGTCGGAGGCAGTGTCGGCAGCCAGCGACAGGTCCAGCTGGCCCAGCCGCGCTTCGAACGCCGCATCGCCGGCAAGCTGGCGATGCCCCGCCGGTGTGCCTTCCCATGCCGCGACGTTCAGCACATCCTCGCCGGCATCGACCTGCGGGCCATAGGCGACGTCCGCAAGGCCTGCGTCCGGTGCAGCGACCTCCGGCCCGGACTGGCGGCGCAGGTCGTCGAGCGAGACCTGGCTGCCCAGCCGGTCGAGGCTGGCGGCGTTGAACGTGGCGTCGGACTGGATGCTGCTCATGTCGGGGGAAACTGGAGGACCTGGCGGGACCGCAATGGCGGCGATGGCGGGACTGTAACGCCGGCGACATCTGCCGGCTATCTCGGGCTGGCCCTAGGGGTCTGCCGTGGTCCGCGTCGTGGCGCGGCCGAAGCTGAATGCCGGCTGCCAACACCGGCGGCGGCGCCGTCTCCACGCTGCGATACGCCGCGGCGCGTGCGGACGGCAGCATAACAAACGCGTGCTAGCCTCGGTTTCCGCGCGCATCCGCGCACTGCTTCGATTGTGTTCCCCGCTGTTTTCCGTGGAAGGCGTATGGCAGAAGAGAACGAGGGCGCCGACAAGACCGAAAAACCGACGTCCAAGAAACTCAAGGACGCGCGCAAGGACGGCAATGTCGCCAAGAGCCGCGAGCTGACCAGCACGGTGCTGGTGATGGGCTGGCTGGTCGGCGGCTGGCTGATGATGGGCTCGATGTTCCGCAACGCGCGCGCGCTGTTCGAGCATGCGCTGACGGTGATGCAGCAGCCCTTCGACATCGCGTTCCAGTCGATCGTGCCGATGGCCGCCCGGACGTTCCTGGCGATGACCCTGCCGCTGCTGCTGCTGGCGGTGATGCTGGCGCTGCTGGTCGAGTTCCTGCAGGTCGGCCCGGTGGCGACGATGAAGAAGGTCACGCCCGACGTCTCCAAGCTCAACCCGGTCAGCGGCATCAAGAAGATGTTCTCGATGGACAACCTGGTCGAGCTGATCAAGTCGATCCTCAAGAGCGCCGCGCTGCTGGGCATCGGCGGGATCGTGCTGTGGGGCATGATCCCCAACCTGCTGAACCTGCCGTTCTCGCCGCCGCCCTCGATGGGCAGCGCGATCTGGCATGCGCTCAAGTGGATCGGCATCTGGACGATCTTCGTGTTCTTCTTCGTGTCCGCGGTCGACGCCTCCTACCAGAAGTACTCCTACATCAAGAAGCTGCGCATGAGCCGGCGCGACATCAAGCAGGAGGTCAAGGAGAACGAGGGCGACCCGTACGTGAAGCAGCGGCGCAAGCAGTTGCATCAGGAGTGGTCGCAGCAGAACATGCTCAATGCCGTCCGCGGATCGAGCGTCGTCGTGACCAACCCCACCCACATCGCCGTGGCGCTGCAGTACGAACAGGGCGACGACGACCTGCCGGTGGTCGTCGCCAAGGGCGAGGGCCACGTCGCCGAGGAGATCAAGCGCGTCGCCGAGGAGGCGGGCGTGCCGATCCTGCAGAACGTGCCGCTGGCGCGCGGGCTCAACGCCAAGGTCGAGATCGACGACTACATCGGCAGCGAGTTCTTCGAGGCCGTCGCCCAGGTGCTGTACTGGGCCGAGGGCGTGCGCATGGGCGAGGCGCGGCCCGAGCCCCCGGAGTTCGTGCCGCCGCCGGAGATGCGCGCGGAGATCGGCCTGCCCGACGAATCCGCCCCGGCGCCGCCGCTGGCCGACGATCCTGCGGTCGAGGATCGCTTCGAGGACCCGCGCGACCCGATGCGCTGACCTTGCCAGCATGGACTTTCGGCGCGAACTGCAGCGCATCGTCCGGCTCAATCAGGGAGATGCCACGTGAGTGCCACAACAGAGGTGGGATTCACCGAGGCCGCCGAGCACAACCTGCGCGATGCGCTGCAGGTGTCCCATGCCGAGCGCTGGCGCTGGCTGCAGGACGCGATGGCGCATGGGTTCCAGTCAGCCCGAGCGCGCGGGCGCCGGGGTCTGGCGACGTTGGGCCCGCATGGGGAGGTGATCTGGTCGGCGCTGCACGAGCGGGTCTACGCATCCGAGGATCGTCTGATCACGGATGACGAGCTTGCCGAATGGAAGGCAGAGGCCACAATGCCGGGCGCCTCCCGGCGGTGACAGAGCCGCACTGAGAGGCTGGACTCGTGGAATCGACCGAACATGGATGGACAAGGAAATGGGGGCCCAACTTCATCGAGAACCCCTGGCAGGGCAGCTTCGCCATCGACGACCTCACCGACATCGTGGAAGAGGCCGTCTACGAGGAGTTCGAAGCGATCAGCGAGCGCGGCGGCGTGCTGGGTGCCAGGGGCACCATGGTCCGGTGCGGCAAGATCCAGGAAGCGTCCATGGTCTACGGGCACAAGAAGCACGACGGGTCGTTACCCCTGGTGAGCGTGAACATGTTCCTGCCCAAGGAACACGCTGGCGAGATCGCCACCGAGATCGAACTGATCCGCAGTACCGAAGAAGAGAAGGGCCAGCAGATCGAGAACGTCTGCAACTGGCAGGAAGGCCGCAATGCCGTGGTTCTGCCCCTTCCCCCGCATGCGGGGGAAGGTTGGGATGGGGGCGCTCGTCGCGATGATGGCTCAGCCGACGACCAACTGGCGTATCTTCAGAACGCGGCGCGCGAACGGCGCAATGTGTCGAAGCGTTGATGGAAGCGGTGAAGACGCATAGCCTGGGGCAGATCAGCCATGCGCTGTATGACGTTGGTGGGGAATATCGAAGGAATATGTGAAGCATGAGACCCTTGGTTCGTTGGGCTGGCAGCAAGAAGAAGCTTCTTCCGAAGTTGTCCGAGTATTGGTTGCCAACATATGAGCGTTACATCGAGGCTTTTGCTGGCTCGGCTAGTTTGTTCTTCCATCTTGAGCCTTCGTGCGCTCTTCTCAATGACTCGAATAACGAACTCATTGAAGCGTACAACGTGCTCAAGCAAGACCCCCATGGGTTGCATGAAAAGTTGATCTCGATTGAAAATTCGGAAGAAACATACTACGAGTGGAGATCTGCGGACACGGCCCGGATGTCGCAGTTCGATGCCGCTGTGCGATTCTTCTATCTCAACCGATTCTGCTTTAACGGTATATATCGCACTAACAGGTCCGGGCAGTTTAATGTGCCCTACGGCGGGCAAAAATCTGGTGCTGTACCGACGCTTGACGAATGGATGCAGGCCTCCGAACGACTTAAATCTGCCGAGCTTTCGAGCGAAGACTTTGAGAGTTTCGTCCTTCGAAACGCGCGTCAAGGCGATTTTGTGTACTTGGATCCGCCATACGCTGTTAGTAATCGAAGGATATTCCGGCAGTACTCGGCGCAGACGTTCGGGGTTGAGGATGTTCAGCGTTTGAGTGACGTACTCTACGAAATCGATCAGCGCGGAGCTAAGTTTGTGGTTAGCTATGCTAAAAGTCCAGAAACGAAAGAAATAGCGCTTGGTTGGAAAGTCAGGCAGACGGTGGCTCAGAGAAACGTTGCAGGATTCTCTGAGCACCGGCGACAGGCTGTCGAGGTTTTCATCACAAATATCTGAGAGCTGGGGGTTGCGTGGCCGAACATGTTCTTTCCGTCGAAACGCGGCAAATTGAGCCAAATCCTGAGAATCCTCGCCTCATCTTTCATCAAGATGAGCTTGACGCATTGCAGGAGAGTATCCGTCAGCAAGGAATTCTCGTCCCGCTGACGGTTTATAGAGACGAGTCGATCTATAAGATTCTCGATGGAGAGCGTCGTTGGCGGTGTGCTACGAAACTCGGATTGCCAAAAGTTCCGGTGGTTGTTCAACCTAAGCCAGATCGATTGACGAATATCATGATGATGTTCGCTATTCATCATCGGAGAAACGAGTGGGATCCTTTGCCTACGGCTTGGAAGCTGCGAGATTTAGAGGCCATCTATACAAGGAAGCACGCAGCAACACCTACAGAAAAGCAACTTGCTGAGCTTGCCTCGCTGACTCGCGGTGAAGTAAGGCGCTACAAGAAGCTCCTTTCATTGCCGGAGAGCTACCAACTTCGCTTAATGCAAGAGCTCCAAAAGCCGCGTTCGCAGCAAGCGCTTACTGTGGATCATGTTCTTGAGGCAACGGCGGCCGCAACTGCTGTGCTAAAGCGTGGAATAATCAGGTCCGACGAAGAGGGGGCGCTTCGAGATTCGATAGTTTCGAAGTTTGAAACTGGGGTGCTGGTAAGCACTGTGGATCCAAGAAAGTTCGCAAAGTTAGCGAGAGCAGTGGAGCGTGGTGAGGTTGAGAAAGCAGAAGCTCGAAAGGCAACACTTCGTTTTATTCGATCGACAAGTGCGACAATCCGAGAGATGTTTTCTGATACGGTCGAACAGCATGATTACCAGCACGGCGCGGAGCAGTTAGCGGATCGTCTTGGCGCAAGATTGGATGAAATTATTGAGCGGGAGTATGAGCTGTCTGACTCGCTTCATCTAAGTTTGAAGAGTCTGGATCGAAAGATTAAAAAAATTGTCGGGGCGTGAACGATGCCTCGCTCATATATTACTCTTTCGCCTGAATTGGTTGAGTACGCTGATGCCGCCTATGAGCACTTGCAAGGGGAGGGGTATCGTGTGGCAGTGGAGAAGAGCGACCTTTACTATCCGAATACTCCCACCTTAGTGGGTAAAAGACGGGTCACCGAGTTTATTGTCGAGGTTGCATCTTCTGCTGACAGTGGCCGTTTCGATGATTGGGTTCATTACGGTCGGGCACGTGGGAAAGAGACATACGTTGCGCTTGTGCTTCCCGAGGGGAATGAGGCGACATTAACAGAGCTTGCGTCGCTCCGTGCTAAGGGAATTGGTGTCTGTAGTGCTGGGCCGAATGGAGTTGCGGTGCTGGTCGAGTCAAGCGACCTTTCAGCTATCGTGGGTTTACCAGACTTGTCGAGAGAAAAGCCTGCAGTAAGAAGGCTTCTCAAAGCTCCATTCAGAAGGATCTCGGAAGGTTTAGTTGTCGACGGCTTCAAAGATGCGGCGACAAACTTTGAGCAATCTGCAAAGGCCCATTTCTTGAAGGGCGTTAAGAGTACGCGGATTCAATTGGTGACTGCGAAGGGCTTGCCACGTACGCTCAGCGAGGCGCAGATTGAGCGCTTCACATTGGGTCAGCTCGGGATAGGTTACGGGGAAATTGTCGCTCCAACGCAGGCAGATGATCTTGTGCGGCGTGCTATTCAGAGCATTCTAAAGGATCGCAACGACGCTACCCACCACCCGGGTAAAGCTGCTGTCATTCGGCGTATTAAAAGCAATGTGCCAAAGCACGTATTTGCTGTTCTCAATGCGCTGCGCGAGATCGCGTAAACGCGATTGATGACGTTTACTAGAGAAAAGGGGGGCAATTTAACTTGTTCGGCTTACGCGACGTGGATGGATCGAGCGCTTGCTACGAGTCTGGTCTAGGCTCCCACCATAACGCGGAAGTTGTTGCATCCCATAGGAGCGCTTCTTAACCTCCTTCCCATGTTGGCGGCGAACAAGACTGGGAAATTCGGCATTCGGCCGGGAAGTGAGCTTGACGCCGTTCTCGCCAATTTTATGTAATTCTTACGAAAGCGCCCTCGGGCGCGGCGCTTAATACATAGCGGAAGCCTTGCCAGCCCGATTTTTTTGCGGTTGATGAAAGTGGATTGCGTGGTATAAAAAGTGCTGGGCTCTGAAGGTCAGTTGGTAGATAATAGATAGCGCTTTCGGTTGTGGACCGGAGTACAAGGAAGAGGGGGAAGTAAATGCCATTATCCATGCGCTGCTTTTGCGGCGACCAAGCTGCACCGAGCACAAACTTCGGTAGTAGTGTAACGGTGACTACTTTAGATGATTTTACCTGAGCCAAATAGCCGCAGAAATCACATATAAGATCAGCGCACTTAAAATTCTGAGGGAGCCGCTTTAGTGTACGAGCTCGCTTGCATCTGGGGCAACTGCATTTAGACGCAACTAGCTTCTCTCCCCACTCGCCTAGCTGTTGTTTTGATGTCCTATTATTGTTCATTTGATATTCCTCTTGTTTTAGTTGCAGCTAGATTGCGCGCTGCAGCCGATCTGAAAGCTGGCATCGGCCTAGGCCCAATCGATATTCAGCCGATATCTTTGGCGGATGTCGAAGCCCAAGCATTCCCGACCCTGTCGCTACGAGTAAACCCAGACCCAGTGGGAGCGTATTGAGGGCCTGCTTCCGGGCAGGGCCAGTGATCCGGGCCGGACAGCCGCCGACACCCGGACCTTCGTCAATTGCGTGTTGTTGTGGGTGTTGCGCGTCGGGGCACGCTGGAGCGACTTGCCAGCGCGCTATTGAGCATACAAGAGCGTGCACAAGCGGTTCACTCGCTGGACGGCCAGGGGCGCGCGGGAGCAGGTATTCCAGCGCTGATCCGGGATCGAAGCAACGTTTACCTGATGACCGACAGCGGTATCCTCCGAGCGCATGCACAGGCGGCGACCGGAAAAGCGGGGGCTTCGGGCCCGGCTCTGGGGCGCCCCCAAAGAGGTCTGAGCACGAAGATTCATCTGACAGTGGATGGTCAGGTCCGGCCTGTGCGGTTCCTGGCGAGGAGCGCAACGACATCACGCAGACTCCGGCCCTCCTGGCGGGGTTTAAGCTAAAGCGTGTGCTAGCCGACAAGGGCTATGACGGCCGCGAATTGGTGGCACTGATCCACCCCAACGGTCGCGTCTCTACGGCAAGGCACGCTACCGGTTACTTAACCGCATTGAGCGCTGCTTCTTCAGACTTAAGCAGTTTCGCCGGATTGCTATGCGATTCGATCGCAAGCCCAGACACTTCTTGGCCTTCTTGCATATCGCCCCAATTCCGATGTGGCTGGCTTGAATGTCGATTCGGCCTAGGCGCTTGTTTGTCGTAATTCGAGTCATCCTCTTGACGTGGCCACTCTGACTGCCGCAGACTCAAACCCAAGGAGCGTCGAAACTCCTCTAACAGCGGTCCCCACCTCCGTCATTCCGGTGGGTTTTTTGTGCCCGTGCGCTTGCGGGCATGGACCGACGCGATGCCTGCGTCGGGAGGGCGGCTAATACAACACCCTTCGGGGAAATACGCCCGCCGTCTGTTAGCGGTTTCGAACCTCCCGACTTCCCGTCCTCCGTCTGGCGGACGGGCACTTCATGGCATGAGGAGACGACGATGTCGAAGTTCGATACGGGCGAGTTCGAGACAACGGGCTATTTGCTGCCGGAGGACAGCGAGTTCCGGCTGAAGAAGCTGTGCAAGCACATGAAGTTCCTGGCGTACCTGGCGCAGCCGCGCACGGCGGACGAGGAACGGGATTTCAGGATGGACATCCGTCCGGGCGAGGTGGCGGTCTGCCTGGAGTTGCTGGCAGAGCAGGCGCAGTTGGTGCTCGATACGGTGGCTTGGCCGGCGCGCCTGCAGCCAAAGGGCAAGCCGGAAATTACTGAGGACGACGACGAGGCCCGAGACGACACCGAGGCCGGCGAATCGGCCGCGGCGACGGCCGCTGACGATGACTACGATTTCGGCATGACCATGGATCAACTGGACGAGATCAACCGGCTGCTCGACCTGTTGAGCGCCCAGGGCGACCTGATGATGGCCAGCGGCGAAGGCGATGTCGCCAAGGGCACCATCATCGTCACTGGCTCGGCGATCTTCGATGGTGCGGAGGCGATCCACGCCATCATCCAAAAGGTCGAATCGCAGGTGCTGGAAGACGACGACCCGCGTGCCAAGCCCCGGCGCGTGCGCGAGACGCCGCCGTTGTACAGCGTGCACGCCGTAGCGACCGCCAAGACCGCCAAGCCGCGGGCCGATCACCGCGCCAATCTGCACTGAGCCCAACGCAACCCGCAGCGGCGCTGACGCGTGCTGCGGGTTGCGCCCAGGCATTCGAGGCAACGACGCGGCGTCCTGTTGCGCGACGTGTTGGTGGTATGCGGTCTGCCAGAGTCGTCTTGTTTGGAGGCGGCGCCAAACGGCGCTAGTGTGGCCGTTCGTCAATTGCGGTCTAGGCGGCCGGGAGAATGCAACCATGCGTCGCGCGATTTGCGTTTTTCTGGGGCTCGCTGCGCTGATCCCAGCGAGCGTGTCGTCGGTGTCCGGGACTGCACAGGCGGCGCCGGATCAGCGCGCCAGCGAGACGCAGCCTTCCGAGGCCGCGCCGACAGTTGTGCCTTCGATGGCGTACTGGCGGGAAATCCCCCTGTGGCCGGAGGATTCCCCTGTGCTGCAGGCAGGGATCGAGGCGTTGGCGCACGAGTCGTGGGCGCTCACCCACCCGAGCATCCTGGTCTACCGGCCAGCGGAGCGTTCGACGCACGCGGCAGTGCTGGTCTTCCCGGGCGGCGGCTACAAGGCGCTGGGGATCGGTCCAAAGAGCGCGTTGGTGTAATGACCCAGCAGTTTCTGCACAGGTCAGGCCGCTAAGGCATGCGCCTGGGCGGGTGTTTTCATGCCCAGCGCCTGGTGCGGGCGCTGGTGGTTGTAGAAGTGGATCCAGTCGCCGATCGCA